>CAZWOU010000006.1:19215-34195 GCA_964635375.1 uncultured Pirellulaceae bacterium
GACGACGGAGAGGACGACGGAGAGGACGACGGAGAGGACGAGGAGGGAGAGGGAGAGGACGGAGAGGACGAGGAGGGAGAGGACGAGGAGGGAGAGGACGAGGACTGGGAGTAACGGTTTCGGCTACTGGCCTCATCAGCCTCACAGCCAACCGCCTCGAAGCTGCGGGGTCTTTAGAGCTTGAACAGGCGGCGGAGTGCGTCGAGCAGTCCGTGGGGCGTGCCTTCTTCCGCTTCTGCTCGCAGGCTTTCGAGCGGCGGGTGGAGTATCTTGCCGACAAGCCGATCGGCGAAGCGTTCGATTTCGCGTCTTGACCGTTCGTCGAGATCGTCGAGCTTGTTCAGCAGTCTGGCGAGTTCTTGAGCTTTCAGTTCATGGGCTTGCGTGGTGAGTCGGCGAATGGTTGGCCCTGTCGCGCGATGGTTCAGCTCTGCGATGAATTGGGTAGTCGCGTCGTCGATAATCTTCTCGGCTTTGGGCCACTCCCGCTCGCGCGCTTCGCGATTGCGTCGACAGGCTTCGGAGAGATCATCGACCGAGTAAAGATAGACGCCGGTGAACTGTTCGATATCGGGATGAAAATCGCGTGGGACGGCAAGGTCGAGGATGAACAACGGTCGTTGGTACCTCTGCGGATGAATTGTCGCGAATTGCTCCCGCGTCACAATTGGCTCAGTCGCACCGGTTGTGGAAACGACGATGTCCGCAGCGACCAGGCTATCGGTTAGTTCGTCCCAGCTTCCCGCACTGCCGGCAGTCCGTTTGGCCAGTTCCTGGGCGCGTTCGGCTGTGCGGTTAATGATCGTAATCTTGGCCGCGCCTTCATCGATAAGATAGCGAAGCGTTTCCTCCCCCATCTCTCCGGCGCCGATGACGAGCACGCTCTTGTCGTCGAATCGTTCGAAGAATTGTCGCGCGTAGTCGGCTACGGCAACGCTCGGGATACTCACTCGTTTCTCATGGATGGCGGTTTCGGTGGCGACGCGTTTGGCGACCCGATTTGCGGCCTGGAAGGCGGCGTGCAGGAGGGCCCCGGTCGAGTCGCCCTCTCTGGCGAGTTCATAGGCCTGCTTCACCTGGGAGAGAATTTGCGGCTCGCCAACGACCATGCTATCGAGGCTGGAAGCGACTGAGAAGAGATGGCGAATCGCGTCGCCGCCCGACCAATCGAACAGTTCATCAAAGATCTGCCCCGCGTCAATTCCGTGAAACGAGGCCACAAATTCGATAAGTTGCCTGTGGTTGGGGCATCCGTCGGGCGTGCTTGAGGCGAGGTAAATCTCAACTCGATTGCAAGTCGAGAGAACGACCGATTCCGATTGAGGAAAGCGTTGTTTCAAGCTCTCCATCGCCTGTCGAGCTTGGTCCGGGCTAAAGGCGAGCCGTTCTCGGATTTCGACCGATGCGGTGTGGTGGCTGAGTCCAATCATCTGCAGGTTCATGCCGAGTCCTCCAGACCGACGAATCGGGTCGTCGGCTGTCGCCCCGCCGATGCGGGATCTGTCGCCCCGTGGCGGCCCAGGAGGACGGCTGCAAGCACAAACGTTAGAAAGACAAAGCTGGCCATAGTCAGGTAGGCCACCTTTCGCCCCACTCTCGCCGGTTTGTAGACGAACTCAAAAACCGCTGTCGCGACAAGCCAGAGAAAGAGCAGCCCTGAACTCAAGATGGCTGGGTCAGTCCAGGCGATGGACGACGCTCCAGAAAAATCGCGACTGATGTTGAGAGCGACTCCGGAGAGCAAGCCCATTCCGAGCAGTCCTGTGGAAAGCCACAGAGCTTCACGGTTGAACCTCTGCAACCACTCTAAACTTGGCATGAGGACTCCACGCCTTGGCGGAGGGAGTTTCTTCTTGAGTCGATTCGACTTGAACAGATACATGACTCCAGAGGCGAACGCCATGCTCATCGAGACCGTGCCCAGCAACAGCGATATGCCATGCAACAAACGCCACATGTTCAGAGCTTTTTCGGGCGAGAACGGCGGCGTATTCTTGAGCCACAAGGCAACGCCGATCATGATCAGCACCAACGGCAGGAAGAACACGCCCACTGCCGTTGTCGACCTTCGCACCGTCAGCGCGAGATAGGCCGCCGCCATAATCCAGGCGGCCATCAAGGTCCAAGAATACCAATTTCCCAAAGGTGCGCCAGATGGATTGGGTTGCTGCGCCAGCATCCAAATATAGACCGAATGGGTAAACAGACCCGCTGAGCCAAAACCAACCGTCGCCCAGAAGGGGACACGAGCTCGCGTGAATAGACGAAGGAATTCCAGAACCAGCGCCGTCAAATAGCTGGTAAAGAAACACGTCATCGATATTCCGCTTAACCAAGTCATCCCAGAGCCTAGTCCTTATCCGTCTCTAATCTATATTCTTTCAGTTTCTTGTGAAGCGTGTTTCGGTTGATCCCCAGTTTGGTGGCTGCTCGCGTCTGCACATGGTCGCATAATTCCATCACCTGGGCGATCAATTCCCGTTCCACTCGATTGACGATCAGGGTGTGCAATTCGTCACAATCATCGCCGTTCTCCTGCAGCCCTTGCTGCACGAGCTCGTAGGCGATCGAGTCGACGTCGACGCCTCGCATGCGGCCTCGAGGCCGCTCGCTGCCGGTGACAATGCCGGGCAGCAAGTCCAGTGTCAGTTCGTCGCCATCCGCCATCACCACGGCTCGCTCCACGTAGTTTTGCAACTCGCGAACGTTGCCTGGCCAGTGATAGTCTTGCAAGGCGTCGACGGCCTCTTTTTGGATGTGCACGACGTAGCGATCATTCGCTTCGCTATAGATGGAGAGAAAGTGGGCCACCATGGCTGGAATGTCCTCACGCCGCTCGCGCAGCGGTGGGATTACAATCGGCACAACATTCAGCCGCCAGTAGAGGTCCTCTCGAAATCGATCCAGTTCAACCTCGTCCAGCAACTCACGATTGCTAGCCGCGATCACTCGCGTATCGACACGGTTGGTTTGCGTATCGCCCACTCTCTCAAACTCCCTCTCCTGCAAGACTCGCAAGAGCTTGACTTGCAGCAACAGGGACGTGGAGTTGATTTCGTCGAGGAAGATCGTCCCGGTATGGGCGGCTTCGAACCTCCCGGTGCGGTTGGCCACAGCCCCAGTGAAAGCGCCTCGCACATGCCCAAAGAGCTCACTCTCGAGCAGGTTGTCGGCCAGGGCCCCGCAATTCACTTTGACGAACGGACTGCCGCCCCGGTCGCTCAGTCGATGCACAGCGGTGGCGATCAATTCCTTCCCCGTGCCGGTTTCGCCGAGCAGCAGCACCGACGCGTTGCTTCGGGCCACCCGGCGAGTGACCCGATAGACTTCCTGCATCGCGGGTGAGTTCCCAATGATGCTGGGAATCGGCGGACCAGTTTCGGCGGGGTTTCCGAACGTCATCTTCAACAAGATCCGAGATTCGAAAGAGGAAGTCCGAAACAAGTTTCCAGAAACCGGCAGCTCGAAACGGGCGTCAGCACGGGGCTTATCAACACAGGCTTTATCAACACAGGCGGTTCATCAGCACGGGCTAGGATGGGTCCGCTGCTTCGGCGGCGCCGCCGACAGGTTTTCCTTGGAATAGGTTTAGCACGGCGTCAGCCATTCGCTTCGACAAATCATTTGAGACCGGTGCGTTGCTCAGAGCAGCCTGTTGCTCGCGAATCTGGGCGTTCGTCAGCTGCAAGCCTCGAAGCTTGACAGCGGCGACGAGGGCGCCGAGGGCGGCTTCGCGCGACTCTTCGGGCAAGGCTTGGTCCAACGTCATACGCAGTAGAGTTTGTTGGGTGCGAGCGGTGCCGAGCAAGCCGAGGATATGCGCGGCTTGAGCGGTTAGCGTTTCCCGCTGTACCGCCGAGATGAGCGCTTCTTCAACTTGAAAGACTTCGTAGAACGAGTACTGTTCTCGATCAGCCGTCAGTTTATCCAGCATCCGCAAGGCCGCCATAGCTTGAATGATACGGCTTGCCTGAGGCGTGACATCAGGGCGGATTTCATCGAGTCTTCGCAAGTGAATCGCCGCGCCGGCGACGGAATGCAGTCGCGGCAGAGCGATCGTTCGCTCGTCCTCTCGGGCGATGGATTCCGCGAACTTCAATTGATCTGCGGCAGCGAAGATGCCGATCGGCAGTCGGGACGTGCGAGGGTCCTGCCGCAAGAGTTGCATCGTTTCCGCTGCGTTCGGCCGAGTCACCATGGATGAGATCAAGATGAGCTCGACATTGGGATTTGCTTGAGCGTTGCGGATCAGCTCGCGGCCTCGTGTGAACGCTCGGCCTTGGTAGTCCTGCGCCGCGATTAAGGCGACAGTGGTCTGACCCTGGCCTTGATTTGGATGGGCGACAAGCACTTGTCTTGCCCCGCTACTGAGAATGAAGAACTTGATCGCGTTGATGAAATCAGACGAGCCGGCGTAGGGCGTTTTGGGGTCCATCGCCATGACCGCCCGCATCGCCGCATAGCGAATCCTGCGATCCTCATTGACCAAGGCTCGGGCCACCGCTCCCGCTCGGCCGCCCTTGGATTCAAGCAGTGTGAGATCTCCGCTTGCTCCGAGCGCTTGCAGAGCAGCAGTTGCGGCGGGAGTCCATTTTCGTTTGACGGCTTCCAGCAGCGCCAATTCCAATTGCTCCGGTTTGGTCTTCGCGGCCATCTTCCAGGTAGCGGAATCGGGCGAAAGCAGTTGGTCGGCGCCCGCGCGAAGCTGGGCGTCCTGCAGTTGCACCAGGAGCGAGTTGAGTTGGTCTTCGGCTTCGTCCGAGAGGGCGGCCAAGTCGCGCGACAAGTGGGCTGCCGCACCGTACACGGCTTGTTCGATCGGCGCCTTCGAGGCTATCGACGTGTTCCCCTCATTGTCCCAACGAAACGTTCGGATCCGCCCGTCGAGGTCCGGTCTCGCAGGCAAGTCGCCGCGGCGAAACGCGTCGATCTTGCGGCGAAGAAACACAATCGCCTCGGGCCTCGTCGGCGTCACGCCGACAATTCGCAACATGGCCGTCTTGGCCGCCGACATCGATGGGTGATCCGCATTCAGCGAGAGGCGAGCCAAGTAGGGGACTGCCGTCTGCGATTTCATCAGCCCCAGAGCTTGGCAGGCCTGCGACACAATCGCGGCGTTGTCCGATTGCAGGGCCGAAATAAGCGGAGCGATCGCGTCTTGTTGCATCGCCATCAAGGCCGTTCGCAGTCGAGCGAGTTGGATGTCGCCTGAAGCCCCAGCCATGGCGTTCAGCAGAATCGGAGCTGCCGCATCGCCGCCTTTGAGCAACTCGACCACCGCCGTTCGCCGAGCCACTTCGTCATCGGACTGGGCTTGCTGGGCTAACTGCTGCAAGCGGTCTTCCCGTTTGGAATACTCGCCCACGGCGATCAGCACTGATTTGGCGTAGTCTGACAACTCTTGCCCGTACTTCTTCGAATCGTTCAAGGTGAGGAAGATTCGCGAGCCAATGCTGCGATGCATAGCTACCTTGCCCGCGTCATCCAGGTTCGCGGCCATCAACTGAGTCGCGTACTTCTGCAGCACGTCATCTCGGTCGAACCCCATCGCGACCTGGATCGCAAACATCAACTGCTCAGGAGACCGCGGATTCGACTCCTCCAAAGCAATGATCGTGGGATTGGATTCAACGGCGTCATCCTGGCCTCGAGTTAGACCAGGCGCGAAGAGCGTCGCCGCGGCGAGCAGCAGTGCGAATCGCGTCTTTGTCACGGCCATGGATTTGCTTGTTTTCTTCATGGTTGTTGTCTTCATTATTGCTGCCATCATCATGGTGCTTATCATTGGGATTCCTGGCTAAACAATCCGACAGATAGTTGGGTTCTTCGTCCTGCATTCACCCTTCCGCCAGCCGCTCCTTCCAACTTTCAACTTGGGCCGCAACTTCGCGCGGCGCGGTTGATCCGTAACTTTGGAATGCGCGGACCGCGTTGTCCACGCCCAACACGTTGTAGACCGTCTCGTCTAAAGACGCGTCAAGTTGTCGATACCTCTCTAGCGGCAAATCCGATAGCCGCAGACCTTCCGCCATGGCTTCGCCCACGAGTTCGCCGACCATATGGTGCGCCGTTCGTTGCGGAGTACCGCGAGCGATTAAGTATTCCATAAACGTGGTGGCGTCCAAATGACCTCGATCGAGTCGTTCGGCGATCGCCGAGTGATTGAGTTCGGCTCGTTCAACCAATGGGGCGGCTAATTGAAGGCAAGCGGACACGGTGTCGAATGAATCAAATAGCGGCGGCTTGTCCTCCTGAAGGTCTCGGTTGTAGGCCAGGGGAAGACCCTTGACCAAGGCCAGAAGTGTTTGCAGGTTGCCGATCACTCGAGCTGTCTTGCCGCGAGTCAGTTCAAGCACGTCAGGGTTGATCTTCTGCGGCATGATCGACGAGCCTGTGCAGAAATCCTGTGGGAGACGAAGAAAATTGAACTCGATGGTCGACCACAGAATCCACTCCTCCGCCCAAGTACTCAGGTGTTCGGCAATCAGCGTCAGCACAAACGCGGTCTCGAGAACGAAATCGCGATCGCTGGAGACGTCTAGGCTGTTCCTGGCGACCTCTTCGAACCCAAGCCGCTCAGCGACGTCGTCTCGATCGATGTCAATCGTGGTGCCGGCGAGCGCTGCGGCGCCCAAGCTGCAGACGTTGACGCGGCGGCGGCAGTCGAGCAGTCGCTGACGATCTCGCTCGAATTTTTCACAGTAGGCCAACCAGTAATGCGGCGCCAAGACGGGTTGGGCGCGCTGCAAGTGGGTGTACCCGGGCAAGATGACTGATTTGTCCCGGTCGCACCGCGAAACAAAAGCAAGTTGCAACTCTCTCAGCAATTGACTGGTTTGGTCAATCGCGTCGCGGACCCAGAGCCGAAAGTCGGTGGAGACCTGGTCGTTGCGGCTTCGCCCGGTGTGCAGTTTTCTCCCCACGTCTCCCAACTCATCGATCAACGCCCGTTCGATGTGCATGTGAATGTCTTCGAGGTCAAACCGCATAGGAAAGGCCTCGCTGCCCGGCAGCGGGTCGTGCTCGGCCACTGCCTGTTCGATTTGCCGACCTATTCGAGTGAGCGCCGTGTCGATCTGTTCGGCTTCCTCAGCGGTTAACACACCCTGAGTGGCGAGCATCTGCGCATGGGCGATCGACCCCTGAATATCGAATGGATAAAGGCGGTAATCGAAACTAATGCTCTCGCTGAATCGCTCGACGCGCTGATCCGGCCCATCGGCGAATACGCCGGATCGTGATGGTGTGGTCACCCTTGCCTTATTTCCTCACATCTGGGAAGCCGGGATAGAATTTAACCAACGTATTCATACTAAACAGCTTACGTCAAAGCGTCAACGGTCGCCTCCGGCCCGGCGCCCGCTCTGTGACCCTCTGGCGCCCAGCTCCTAGGCAGATTCGCTACAGCCCGTGGTTCGGGTTGCGGCTTGGGGAGTGGTTTGGGGCCCAGTTTGGGCCAGCCAATGGGCGGATCGGCCAGTTTTCAGCCACGATTGGCCGCCCCTCGCCCCTTGAACTGGTGCCCGAGCCGGTGGTAACTTCGAGGGATTTTACTCAGCCAACTTGGTTTGGCCATCGATGCCCGCTCTGCTGGAGTTCCCGTGCCACGTCGCGACGACATTCACAAGATCTTGATTATCGGCTCTGGCCCCATCATCATCGGTCAAGCCTGCGAATTTGACTATTCAGGAACGCAGGCCTGCAAGGCGCTCCGCGAAGAGGGTTATCAGGTGGTGCTGGTCAACTCGAACCCGGCGACGATCATGACCGATCCGAGTACGGCCGAGCGGACCTACATCGAGCCGCTGACCTGGGAAATTGTCGCCAAGGTCATCGAGGCGGAGCGGCCAGACGCCCTCTTGCCGACTTTGGGCGGGCAGACTGGTTTGAACCTCGCAATGGAGCTCGACGAGCGCGGCGTGCTTGAGCAATTCGGCGTCGAGATGATCGGCGCCAATGCCGCTGTGATCGCCAAGGCGGAGGAGCGAGACCAATTCAAGGTGGCAATGGCCAAGATCGGCCTGGAGTGCTCGCTTGGCGAGACCGTCAGAACTCTCGAACACGCTCGCCAAGTGGTCGAGACGATTGGACTTCCCTGCGTAGTGCGTCCGAGTTTCACGATGGGTGGGTCTGGTTCGGCGATCGCCTACAACCGAGGTGAATTCGACACGCTCATCCAACGCGGGCTCGATCAATCGCCCGTGCACGAGGTGTTGCTTGAGGAATCGGTGTTGGGTTGGAAAGAATACGAAATGGAGGTGATGCGCGACTTGGACTACAACGTCGTGATCATCTGCTCGATCGAGAACTTTGATCCGATGGGCGTCCACACGGGCGACTCGATCACTGTCGCGCCAGCCCAGACGCTGACCGACAAGGAATTTCAGAGGATGCGTGACGCCAGCATCGCGGTGATTCGCGAGATCGGCGTCGAGACGGGCGGTTCGAACATCCAATTCGCCATCGATCCGGAAACAGGGCGGATGGTCGTGATCGAGATGAACCCGCGAGTCAGCCGGTCGAGCGCGCTCGCTTCCAAGGCGACTGGTTTTCCCATCGCCAAGATTGCCGCCAAGCTGGCGGTCGGCTTTCGTCTGCACGAACTGCCGAACGACATCACGCGAAAGACAAAAGCCTGTTTCGAGCCGACGATCGATTACGTCGTCACCAAGATACCTCGCTTCGCCTTTGAGAAGTTCCCAGAAGCCGATGACACTCTCACGACTCAGATGAAGAGCGTCGGTGAGACCATGGCGATTGGGCGGATTTTTAAGGAATCGCTGCAGAAAGCCTTGCGAGGATTGGAAGTCGGCCGGTTTGGTCTCGGCTGCGACCACAAGGATCTCTGGGGCAAGGAAGAACAACCTGACCTGGACGAGATCCGCCCCAAACTGACTCGCCCCAACGCCGAACGGATCTGGTATATCCGCTACGCGATGAAAGCGGGAATGAGTCTGGAGGATCTGCATCGGCTGACGGGGATCGATCCTTGGTTTCTCGACCAGTTGAGCGAGTTGGTTGAGTTTGAAGAGACATTAGATGCCGCTGGAGGCTTGGACGGCGTCTCCGACGAGGTCCTCCGCCAGGCAAAGCGGCTTGGGTTCTCCGACCGTCAGCTCTCATGTATTTTCAAGACGGATGAAACGGCTGTGCGGGAGAATCGAAAGGCGCGCGGGATCGTGGCGACATTCAAGTCGGTCGATACTTGTGCGGCCGAGTTCGCAGCGTACACGCCCTACTATTACTCGACCTATGAAGACGAGGACGAGACGCCGCCCAAGGGTGATAAGAAGCGGATCATGATCCTCGGGGGCGGGCCGAATCGAATCGGTCAAGGCATTGAATTCGATTACTGCTGTTGCCATGCCAGTTTCGCTCTGCGCGAATTGGGAATCGAGTCGATCATGGTCAACTCGAATCCCGAGACGGTGAGCACGGATTATGACACGAGTGACTTGCTGTTTTTCGAGCCGTTGACGACGGAAGATGTGCTCAACATCTTTGATCGCGTCGATCCGGACGGCGTGATCGTGCAGTTCGGCGGACAGACGCCGCTCAATTTGGCTCGAGCTCTGCAGACTGCGGGCGTTCCGATCATTGGCACGAGCGTCGACACGATTGAAGCCGCCGAGGATCGCGAGAAGTTCCAGAAGTTGCTGGACGAGTTGGGTTTGAGACAGCCAGCCAACGGAATTGCTCGTAACATGAACGAGGCTCGAGCGAAAGCGAAAGACATTGGTTTCCCCGCATTGGTTCGGCCCAGTTTTGTGCTTGGCGGTCGGGCGATGGAGATTTGTTACGACAACCAACAGTTCGACCGATTCGTCGCTGAGGCCTTTGTGGTGGCTCAAGGGCAACCCGTGTTGATCGACCAATTCCTCGAAGACGCGACCGAGGTCGATGTCGATGCAGTCAGCGATGGTGACGACGTCGTTGTGATGGGAGTGATGGAGCACATCGAAGAAGCTGGAGTTCACTCGGGCGACTCAGCGTGTGCGATTCCTCCCTACAGCTTGCAGGGCCCCGTCGTTCAGGAAATACGCGAAGCGACTCACGCCTTGGCCAAGAAGCTGAAGGTCATCGGCTTGATGAACATACAATTTGCCGTGAAGAAGGAAGACGGTCGCTTCAACGTCTATGTCTTGGAGGTCAATCCCCGCGCCAGTCGAACGGTTCCGTTTGTCGCCAAGGCGACCGGCGTTCCCGTCGCCAAGATTGCGGCCAAGGTAATGGCTGGCGAAAAACTGCGAGATCTGGGTGTCGACTCGGAGCCGATTCCGAGCCACGTTTCCGTCAAGGAGAGCGTTTTTCCTTTCCGCAAGTTCGCTGGCGTCGACATCGTCCTTGGCCCTGAAATGCGGAGTACTGGCGAAGTCATGGGGATCAGCGAGCGGTTCAGCATGGCATTTGCCAAGGGGCAATTGGCCGCTGGCGTACTGCTGCCGGTTGAGGGCAAGATCTTCGTGAGCGTCGCAGCTCAACATAAGATGAAGGTTGCTGGTTTGGCTCAACGATTAGTCGACATGGGATTCTCGTTGCTCGCCACGGAAGGCACGGCAAAACGTCTGGCCGAGGCAAATGTTCCAGTTGAAATCGTCAAGAAGCTGGCGGAAGGCCACCCGAACTTGCTGGACTTCCTTATCGATGGCGATGTGTCGCTGGTCCTGAATACGCCCAGCGGCAAAGGGGCTAGAACTGATGAAGGCCAGATTCGAGCCGCCGCGGTGCAAGCTGGCGTGCCCTGCATCACGACGATTCAGGCCGCCGAGGCAGCCGTACGCGCGATGGAGGCAATTCGCGAAGAGGGCATGGGAGTACAAGCTCTTCAAGAGCGATTCGCGTTGACGACCTAGTGGTCAGGGGGACTTGGGTGTCGAGTTCACAGTCGGGCTCGCCTCGGCGGAATTCGCGTTTTGCAACAACTAGCCCGCACCACAAGCGATGAATCAAGAAACAACATCTCTGGCTCAATCGCTCGCCAATTTGGATGTGGGCGAATCGACTTATGCGATTCAATTTGTCGATCAGCTTCTCGGCAACGCGGTCGAGTCGAATGCCAGCGACGTTCATGTTCAGCCGGTCGAGAGCGGAGTAGAGGTTCGCTTTCGAGTTGACGGCGCATTGCAACTGATCGGCGTGTTTTCGTCCGGCGAATCGGCGGATATCGTCGCCCGACTCAAAGTCATGGCGGGGCTGCTGACCTATCGCGCCGACACGCCTCAGGAGGGACGACTGCCTGCGAAATCGGCCGGCGTTGAAATGCGTGTGAGCACGTTCCCCACATTGCATGGCGAGCGGGCTGTGGTTCGCTTGCTGGCAACGCAACAACAGTTTCAGCGGATCGACGATCTTGGCTTGGGCGAAGATGACCGCGACCGATTAACGGACTGGTTGGATTCTCGATCGGGGGCCATCATCATTGCTGGGCCGGCCGGGAGCGGAAAGACGACGACGGCCTACGCCTGTTTGCGCGAACTGGCTCGCAGGTCGGACGGCCAGCGCTGCATCGTGACGCTGGAGGACCCTATCGAGGCGGCGATCGATGGAGTCGTACAATCGCAGGTTCGCCCCAGCGCGGGATTCGATTTGGACGTCGGCTTGCGATCCTTGGTGAGGCAAGACCCCGAAGCGATCATGGTCGGCGAAATCCGAGACCCGTTTGCGGCAGAGACCGTGATCAACGCGTCGCTGACCGGGCACCTAGTGATCACCACGTTTCACGCGGAAGATGGCGCGGGGGCGATGAGTCGGCTGTTGGAGATGGGGGTGGCGCCCTACTTGATCCGCAGCGGAGTTCGCGCGGTGATCGCCCAGCGGCTCGTGCGACGATTGTGCGATTGCGCCGCCTGGTCGCAGGACGAAGCGGCTCGCCTGGGCCTTCCCGTCGCCCGCTGGAAGACTGCGGCTGGTTGTCCGACCTGCCGTGGCGCCGGATACCTCGGCCGTCGCCTGCTGGCTGAGTTTTTCACGGTCCAGAACACGGGGGTTCGCGAGGCGATTTTGGCGCAGGAAGATCAACGAATCATCGCCGATGCAGCCAAATCGGCCGGCATGACCCCACTGTTGACTCTGGCCTACCAAGCGATCGAATGTGGCGAAACGACGCCCGAGGAGATTCGCCGGGTGTTCGGTTTTTTTGATTCTAGTGATGTCAACCGCGATTCGGCCCGCTAGAATGGCGGCTGCAGACGCCTGGCCGAGGTTACGTCGAATATCACTTTCGCACTGCAAGCGGGACACTTCTTTGGTGCTCGCCACGTTCGTCTTGTCAGCTCTTGGAACTCATAACTCTGGGGGCGACGTTGAGAACGTACAGCGGCGGCATAACTCGGTATTGGCCCGCCGCGAGGCGGATCTTGGTAATCGCCATTCGAGCAATGGTTGACACCGTTGCTCTTCGCTCAGCGAAGGGGAACAGCGCTCGAACGGTCTTAGGTCATCAGGCATAGCTCTTGAAAACACTGCACGCGGACGATTTTGCCGCCTTGAATGACGAGATCCGCGCGTTGACGCGCGCCGGCGTCTCTTTGCCGGTCGGGCTTCGCGCGGTGAGTTCGGAGTACGCTGGCCGAGTTGGCGCCACATCGCAGCAGATTGCCGATCGAATCGAGCGAGGTGAGTCGCTGGCCGACGCTGTAATCGCTGAATGTGGTTTGCCGCCCGCCTACGCCGCGGTCGTCGCGGCCGGTATCCGCAGCGGACGTCCCGCCGCCGCGCTGGAGGGTGTCGCAACAACGTCGCGGCGAATCGCCGAGATGCGGCACCTGATCCTGACCTCGTTAGTCTATCCCGTCTTGTTGGTCGCTATGGCCTACGGCCTGATGGTGTTCTTGATCGCCGACCCCGATCGAGTGTTGGTTCCGGACGTCTATCGAGCGATGGGCCTGGGCGAATCGCCGTTCGCGTTCTATCGAACAATGCGGGAGACCGTGCCTTATTGGGTCGCTCTGCCGCCGTTGGCCGTCGCCGCCCTGCTTGGCTGGGTGCTCTTCCGCTTGGGGCGATCGGGCGGCTTTTCCCTGCTTGGCCGTCGTCGGGGCATCTCGAATCTAATCGTCTCGGGCCGCACCACGGCGTTCCTAGAATTGCTCACGCTGCTAGTCGAAGCCAACAACCCGCTGAACGAATCCGTACGATTAGCTGCCGCCGCGTCCGGGGATCCAGCCATTGCCGTAGCTGGCGGGAATCTCGCGGATCGAATCGAACAGGGGCGCCAAACCGGCTGCGATAGCGTTGTGTCGAGCGAGATTCCGCCCATGATTCAGTGGTTGATTTTGAGCGGCTGCGGCAAAGACCGACTGCTCAACTGCCTCCGGCGAAACGTCGATGCCTACCGACGCCGAACCCAAAGGGCAAGCGAAGGGATGGCGATTTACCTCCCGGTTCTCCTCTGCTGCGTGATTGGCGGCGGCGCCACCGTCGCCTTTGGACTTTTCGTGCTCGCTCCCTGGTTTCACATGCTTATGCAGTTGGGGGCCTCGATTTGAAAGGACATTTTCATTACACCGGTGCGGATCTCGAAGGCCACGTCGTCGATGGAATCGTCGCAGCTGAGAACGAACAGCGGGCTCGCGAAATCTTGCAGAGACAAGGGCTCTCGCGGATTCGTTTGCAGCCGAGTTCGCGAACGATGATTGCCGAGGATGCCGATGACGTCGCACTTATTGTGGCCGATGCCGTTGAGTCGGAATTGCCTCTAGCCGCCGCCCTTCAAGCGGCTGCCATGGAAACCGATCGGACCAAGATCAGGGAAGCGCTTACTCGCTTGGCTGCGGCGATTGAGGACGGCAATTCTCTGGAAGCCGCGCTGGTTCGGCTGGAGAGTCTCGTCCCGCCCCACTTGGCGGCGCTACTATCATCCAGTGTTCGAACAGGCGCGATCGCCCACGTGATACCGGAAATCATCGAACAGCGGAAAACGACCCGGCAGATGTGGCGGGAAATCTGGATGACGATCAGCTATCCGATGATGATGCTGTTCGCGGCGATGCTGCTGTTCTCCGCGTTTGGCATTCTCGTCGTCGCCCCCTTCAAAGAGATGTTCAGGGAGTATCAGCTGAACTTGCCCCAAGCGACTTTGCTCGTGATCTGGTGGCATGACACTGGCTCCTGGGTGTTGTTGTCGGTGCTGCTGCTGATCGTCGCAGCCATTGCTTTTTGCCCTCTCATGCTGTCCGCGCCTCGGCGGCGCCGATTGCTCGCCTGGATGCCTTTCATCGGACCAATCGTGCACTGGACAAGCGTCTCTGAGATGGTCAATCTGATCGCTCTAATGATCGAAAGCGGTGTCAACCTGCCGGATGCCGTTCGCTATACGGGGATGAGCGTGGAGGATACTGAGATTCAAATCGCCTGTCGGGAGATCGGCGAATCGGTGGAAAACGGCATGCTGCTTTCCGATGCGATGCAGGCTGCTGCCGTGTTACCGCCGACGATCATACCGATGGTTCAGTGGGGTGAAAGGGAGGGCGTCCTTCCCGAAGCTCTGCGTTCGTATTCCAACTCCATTGCACATCGAGTGCGAGCGCGAGGGCATTTGATTCGGCTGTTGCTGCCGTTTCTGATCATGGGTTTGGTTGGTCTCTTCCTTTCGCTCAGCTTAGTGTCTCTGTTTCAGCCCATGTTCAGCTTACTGGCGGGGCTCTCGTGAATTGGGAAACCGGAATATCGCTGGTCGCCTGCGGCCTCGTGTTGGTCGCCACGATGTTGTTTTGGAACGCCGGCATCGTCTGCGGTCGCTACGACACGACGTCGCGCCACATGCTACGAAGGAACCTGATGATTGGCGGCGGCGCAGTGCTGCTTGCGGCGGTTGTGCTGTTTGTGACAGCCGCATGTGGTGGCGACATCGCCGCTATCGTCGTCCTGCTGTTCCTGCTGTGTGCGCTAGCGGCAGTTGGGTTTAGCTTGAGTTGGCTGCAGTTTCGCGCATCCCGTCGCCAATCGCTTGTCTGGACGTTGGCAGCCGCGGCGGAAAAAG
>CAZWOU010000006.1:34205-44015 GCA_964635375.1 uncultured Pirellulaceae bacterium
CACGACGCGGCTTACGCATTCGCGGATGAGAACAGCGGCGACAAACAGTCGAGGAACCTCTCCCTGTTGCTGCATGCCGGGGCGCCGCTTCCCGATGCGCTGAGGATGGCCCACATCGCTTTGCCGCTTGATTCAAAACTTGCAGTCGAAGCTGGCTTCCGTTTACGTCTGCTAGGCCCTTGCATGCAGCGGCTGTTGGCTGACTCGCATCGCACAGAGGAGCTTGTCCGCGAAGCGATTGAACGCATCTGGTACCTGCTGGCCCTGGTTTTCGTTACCACAGTTGTCGGCAGTTTCCTTCAACACAAGATCTTCATAGTCCTGTCGACAATGGCAGCCCAATTCGGCCTTGCCAATCCCACCGCGGGATTCTTCGGCGGGGATTCGGCCGCATGGGGATTGTCTCTGCTCTTGCTCGGCGTCGTGACGGCCCTGATGGTGATGGTTTCGGCTTTCGGAGGCCTGTATTACCTGGGGCTCTTGCCGACCAACTCCCCAGGCCTGGGCTTGCTCGCTCGAAGGCTAGACAGCGCTCGTATGCTCCGCGTTCTGGGAGCTGCCTCGGAAAATGAGAAGTCGCTGCAAGAGACGCTGCGGGTGCTTACGCTCTTCTATCCGCGACACAGTGTGCGAGCGAAACTGGAGCGAGCGGGTTTGATGGTTTCGGCGGGCGGCAATTGGATAGTGAGTCTGATGCAGCATGGGTTGATCACTGCCGCTGACGCGGCCGTAATGGAATCGGCTCAACGCGCGGGCAACTTGGCCTGGGCTATGGACGATCTTGCCTCCACAGCGACCAGGCGGTTTTCACATCGGCTCAGGCTGATCATGTCGGTCGTTTTTCCCGTCCTGACTTGCTTGGCGGGGATGATGGTGCTTGGCTTCGTTTTGGCAGTCTTCGGACCCTTGGTCAAAATCATTGAGGCGATGATCTAATGCGAAAATTAGTTCACCCAAGACGTTCACGGTTTGCCGGCGCCATTCTTTTCGAGATCGTGATGGCGGTTGGTTTGTTGGCGCTGATCGTTGCTGCTGTCGCCCAGACGGGGATTACCTTCCTGGCCCACCAACGCCGAGCATCCATGCAGGAATATGCGGCTCGCGAAACAGCCAACCTGATCGACATCGCCTCGGCAGTGCCATTCGATGACCTGACCGCGGAGAACTTAAGCCGCGCGGCGCCTCTCGCCAAGGCAGCAAAGAGTGAGCTTGACGGCGAGGTCGCCTGGCAAGTCGATGAGATGAAGCTCGCTGCGAATGGGCTGGTTGGACGGCGAGTCGAAGTCACTTTGCGGTGGAGTTGTCAGGGGCTGGGGAGATCGACGACACTGCGAGCCTGGCGGTTCGACGCCGCGCCCGTTGGGGAGGACTCAACGCCATGAGATACGCAGGCAGACATCGACGCGGCCTGACTCTGGTGCACGTTCAAACCGCCATTGCGGTGAGCGCCATCGCCGCCGCTGCGCTCGCGACCACAATCGCGACTCTCTATCGAATGCAGCATGCGACGGACGAAATTCGCCAGCGCGACGCTTCGGTCTATCGCTTTGAGCGGCAGTTCCGCAGTGACGCCCGTCTCGCGGAATCAGCAATCTTGACTGATGGGGTTCTTCGCTTTGGCGGCCCTATGGGCGAAGTACAGTACGCGCGCGACGGCGGTCGACTCGTCCGCGCGGCGAATGCCGGCGATGTGGCGTCACATCAAGTGCTCTACGTTCCAGACGACATGCAAGCCCGCCTAAGCGTGGATGATTCGAACCGCCAAGCCGCGTTCGTCGTAGCGCCCAAGGAAGGTGAACCAGGTCACGGTTATCGAGTTGTCTCGGCGATCGGCCGGTCGGCGATTCAGCTCGAAAGCAAACCGCCTTCAAGCGAGAAATCGGACCGGGAAGAACTCCCTGGCGATTCGGGAGGCGACAAACCATCATGAAGAATCGCGCAGGCAGTCGGCGTGGTGTTTTTACCGTCGCGGTGATCGTCGTCCTGATCCTCGTTGCCACGCTGCTGATAGCCTTCACACGATCCATAGTGTCACAATCGCGACAGTCGCGGGATCGACACAACCATCGCCAAGCGAGTTGGCTTGCCGAATCAGGTTTGGAACGCGCTAAGGCCCAACTTGGAGTCAACAAGAACTACAAGGGCGAAACGTGGGTGTTGAATTCCACTGCCATCGCCGGGGGCGCTGAAGTCATCATCGTCATCTCCGAGTCTGATGGCAATTCGCAAGAACAAAAGAGAATCGAAGTCATCGCGAGGTTTCCGCTCGACATCTATTCACCGGCGTCGTCGGAATCTCAGCTGAATATACCTATGTCTTCAACAGGAGACGGAGCATGAAAACGAGAAACTGCGGATTTACCCTAGTCGAGCTGTTGGTCGTCATTGCGATCATCGGCATTCTCATCGCGCTGCTATTACCCGCCGTCCAAGCGGCTCGTGAAGCGGCTCGGCGAATGCAATGCACGCAGAATCTGAGCCAGCTGATTATTGCCGTGCACAGTTACGAAATGTCGCACCGTGTGTTCCCTTACGGGACGATCGACAAGTCGCCCCAAATCGACAACCGGCCGATCGGCTACCACCATAACTGGATCTCACAGATTCTTCCGCAGATCGAAGAGACTAACGCGTTCGAGGCAATCGACCGAACCGTCGGCGTATATCACCGAAACAATGTACCCGTGCGCACGCTGCGAATAGGCCTGCTCTTTTGCCCGTCAGATGCGGGGCCGGGGTCGGCGCACTCAAACTACGCTGGCGTGCACCATCCAACGGAAACACCGATCAGCACCACAAATTCGGGCGCCTTCATACTTAACAAGGCGATTCGGTATGATGACGTCAGCGACGGTTCGTCGCAGACCATTTTCCTCGGCGAGAAGAATCTTGATTCGGGGCTCGGTTGGATGTCGGGTACTCGAGCCACCTTGCGCAATTTTGGTTCGAAGATCAACGGACTCGGCCCGCCCCCAGGAACGCCCCCTAACGCCACTCAACTCGGTGGCATGGGTATGGGAAGTGGTGGCCAACCTGGCGTCATGTCAGCCAACAACGAATGGCAATTACCCGGCTTGCCCGCCGACGCCCAGGCGCTAATCGATGGTCAAGCCGCGGGGAAGCCGAATCAGGGCAGCCCCGACGAACCGCAGGCGACGAGCGGCCTGGACGAAACCAACGAAGGCCAGCCGGGTAAAGAGGAAGGCAATGCGGCGAAAGCCAGGCAGCCCAAGGGACCGCCTCTGCTGTTCGTTGGCGGGTTCAGCAGCAGTCACCCAGGCGGCGCGAATTTCGCGTTCGGTGACGGACATGTCAGGCTTATCTCGGAGAACGCAGATCTCCCCACGCTTCAACAGTTGGCCGACCGAGCTGACGGAAAACTGTTGCGAACCGACCGATATGGCCCCTGAAGAATGGCGTGACGATGTCTAAACTCGCAAGCCATCCGAGAGCAGATCGCCCAAGCTGGACGGGGCCGATCATCGTGATCGCGTCCGCGCTGCTGGGCGTTGCCGTATTTGGCGGCCTCGCCTACTACCGAATCGTCTTTGGCTGGTCCTCTACCATATCCGAGTCGGACAAGGCGGCATTGGTGGTTGCGGCCGATGTGGAAAAGTTCCTCGAAGGTATTGCGATTCGCACAGACCAAGAGACATGGTCCAAGACGTGGTTTCCGAGCGAGCGGTGCTCAATCGTCTACAAGTACGAACACCCGGATCTTGCGCGTGTATTGCGAATTGAATCCTACCTTCATACCGAAACCACTCGCAAAGACAGTTTTGACAAATGGAACGAGTTAGTCAATCAATATCAGAGTCGATTCGCCGCACTCGTGCCGGACGCCGCCTATATCAATCGCGACGTGGAACTCATGATTGGGGACCAATCCCGCTTTGGTTCCTTTAACGAGGGCGACCAGGCTGTGGCCTACTTCTTTGCTCGGCGGCGAGGCAAGCACATCTTTTTCGGATTCGTTCAATGCGCCGAGCTCGATGATGGCAGGATTGGCGATGTCTTTGCGGCCCCGTCGAGTGGGTTGGCCGATTGGACTCCGTCTCCTTAGCCCGCCCCGTCTCCTTAACCCGCCTGCGCGGGGCCTATCTCATTCCGCGATCGTGGTCTGCCAAGCGGCGTCAGGTTGTTGTGGCGGTCTCGGCTTCGCCGGATGATCGGTCACCGTGCGACTTGGCTACGGACGAAAACGGGTCAAGTGCAGATAGAGACAATCGCCTTCCAAACAGCGCGGGTTGGTAGCCGACGTGCATGGCACAAACGAAGCCAAGCAGGAATTGAAAGACCGCCGCGATCGCGACATAAGCTACGAATGGTCGCAAGGCAATCACGCCCTCCTTCGGCTCCGCGTCGTCCTCTGGCAGCTTCTCCTCAGGTTTGCCGCCTGGGCGTCTCCATGCCGTCCGGGCGACGAGTTGGAACTCGCGATATCGTTCCGCCGCGATCGGATTTGGCGGGGGTGTTACGAGTGATTTGATGGCCATGGATCCCAGCGACTCGCATTGCTCCGCCGTCAAGACGAGGGGGTCGGTCTCGTCGTCTCTCGTTTGAGATGGCAAGTCGCTGTCTATGCGCAACATCGCTTTCGAGCACGTGAGTAGCGTCAGCAATAGCGAGGCGATTAAAACCACCGCGATTTTGCGGCGTTTTTTCATCACGAGAGTTTGCATTTTCTTGGCGAACGATTTGAACATGGCTGCAGATAACTTGGCTGGCGGGTTGCGCTGGGCCACTCGGCAGGCGCAGAATTCCAATCAAGGGTAGTTCACTAACAGCGGCATCAATTCTGTTCGAGATCTCTGTTTGAACCCTTTCGGGCCGGTGGGCCTGCCTGGCGCGGACATGACGGCAAAAGGGGCCGGATATGGTATGGTCCTCGCCGCGCGATCGCTACCTGCGGAAGTCGTGAATTGCGGAGATGGCAGCGTCCCAATCACCGTTGAAGTGAACCGCGCGATCGTCCACGTAGACATGGGCTGGCGGCTTGTGCTCACAGATTTCATCGACTTCGATGCCGTGCAATTCGAGCCACTTGGCGATGGCCGTGCGACCGCTTTCCGTGCGGCACCGGGCTGAATGGACGACGATGTGAAACCGGTTGCGCAGCTTCGCGATAGCGAGGGCGGCGCCGTGTATCGGGGGGTCGGGAATCGACTCCTCGCCTTGCCAACCGGACCGATAGGAGTTGATCACGCCATCAAAGTCCAGGCAGACCGTCTTTCGCCTGAGCTCAATGCCGTGCCGGATAGCCAGGCCGTCAGGCGTTGGCTGAGTGTGCAGAATCCTCTCAATGGCCTCGTCGCCGACCAACCATTGCTCATCGGCGCCCGGCTCATCATTCCAAACTCGCGTAAAGTGCTTGCGCGTGTGGTGACGACCGGGCAGGCGGAGCCAGCTGCCGTAATGATGAACTCGCCCCTTGCCGGGAAAGATCTCCGGCGCTGTGTCCAGACCTCGCTTGGAAAAATCGGCAACGAGACTGGAGCCGAACTCATGGACCGAGCGACTGTACATGGGCGAATGAAAGATCATGAGCAAGTGAAAGCCGCCGGCGCCGTTGCTGTCCATCAACAACGGGTCGAAACCCATCTGCTGCAGCTTGCTCCACCAGTAATGGGCGGCGACAAAGTTGCCTTCGGGCGTGACGCTTAGATCGAATTCGTCATGCAGGTCGATGTCGATGCCAACCACCGAGACGACCAATCGGCGCCGACGCTATGCAGTCCCAGAATTCCTCCTCCGCCGGTCGCCTTGAAGTGCTTTGCCAGAGACGACTGGCCCAGAAACACTTTGCCCCGCTCGTCTCGAAAGGGGGCGGTGATGGCCTTGTTGGACTTGCCGTCAGACGCAACCTTGCGGTTTCGCTCGGCCAAGTAGAGCCCCCAAACATCGGTTCGGTTGACCAAGTGAGCCATCGCCCAAGCGGCAAGATCCTCCGCGCGGCGTCGCCAGTCCTGCGCGATCAGGTCGGTATATGGTGGCACGTGATTGGGCTCCGCCAGCGGCGAACCGTCGGCGTGAAGCTGATGGCTTGCGGCGGTCCTAGATGAATAATCGCCAATTAGCGGAATCCGTACTTAGGATTGTCGCGGCGAAAGTCGTTCTCGCTTAGCCCTACATTAATCCGGATATCGCGGTACGTATACTGCTCCAGCAAGACCGGTTCGCCGCCTTCCTCTTCCGGCCAGTCAAACGCCTCGTAGTGAATAGGAATCCGCAGCTCTTGGTCAATATAGACCCGAGCTATATAGAATCGCGAGTCTTCGCTATCTTCTCGAGTCTTCACTTCCATCCCAATACACTCACGACCATCAACCTTGGCGCCTTTGAAGTACTTAACTTCGCTGCCATCGGAGACGATTTCATCTTCGGCGACGTCGACCAACTGGGCGATCAGGTTGTCAAAGCCGATTTGGGTAATTGGATAGCGGTTGTCCCGCATCGCCAAGGGGCTGTCCGGTTTGAGCGTCGTGGTGATAAACGCGAATCGTTGACCGCCGTTCCGAGCGATGATCTTACCGTCGTTTTCGCCGTGGACATAAAGCACCTCGCGACCGACGACAGACTCTGGCGAATAGAATTTCAAATAGACGCCAAAGGGGATATCACGCCCACTATGGCGACGGGCGTGACGGATCTTGGCGAACATGTACTGGCGATCGCCCAGGCGACCATCGACTCGTTCGCGTTTGATCAGTATGCATGTATAGTCCTGTATCTCGCGTTGAATTCGCTCGCGGCCATCGACCGCCCAACGCAGGGCCGCTTGCAGCGGATGGTCCTCTTGAGCCAACGCCTGCGTCGTCAAGTCTTCACCTTGGCTCGGCCGAGACCAGGCAACCGTGGCGATGAGAAGAATGCCACACATGGCCAACCGGCGTTGATCGATGATCATTCGGTGCTCCTGTGCGATAAGTTCAGGGGTTTCGGCAGGTCTCGCCGATCCGTTTCCTTGGCGGCCTGATCTGATGAAATGGACGCCGCCGACTTTCATTAATCCAAGTCTTGCAACTTGGTCAAGCGAAGAAGGCGAAAAAACGACCAACTGCGCAAAAAGGGATCAGATCGCATCCAGAAATGGACGATTGGGCAAACTTGCTGGACCGTGGCCGAGAGTTCTTGCAGCCAATAGGACAACTCACCCCAAACTTCCCAGACGCTGCGATATGAACACGCGGCGTTAGTTTGGCCACCGGTTGACTCAATCGGCTTCCTCTAGGATTTGATCGATGTCGGTCTTCAGACCCCGCATGTACTGCCGCCATTCGGTTTGCAGGGCGGGGATGTCGGGACCAAAGACGTCGTAGAATAGCTCTTTGAGCAATGATGGATTGAGCTTCACATGGGGCGGCATCTGCCCCATCCGCCGATAGTAATCGATCAGCTTGTCAAAGTGCCGCTCCATCAGAAAATGAGTTAGGGCCCACGCTTGTCCGTAGCCATGGAGCGTGCTGGAGTTTGTGGCGGCCAGGCTGAAGATCTCATCGGTCATGATGAAGTCGAGACTCGAGTGCACTTTGTCGTTGGCGAGTGCCTTGTAGCGGTCGAGTCGTTGTTCGTTGACGGCCCCAACGCCGCTCCACGCGGCATCGTTCGGCGTTTCGAAATATGTCGCGAGTCCCTCATGGGTCCAGGTGGGCGCCATCACATGCCTTGGCAGCAAACCGGTGTTGCCCGCCATTTGGTGAGTGCACTCATGGCTGACTACCTCGATGTCCTGGTTCTCACGCGAGATTTCGATGAGCAAGGCGAGCGTGTCGGCCATCCGGACGAGTTCGCGCGCCCCGATGGCACGGTCTTTGATCGCCTGTTTTTTCTGCTCTTGAAGCGACTTGGCAAGGTTAACAAGCGGCTTGAAACTCTTGTGGGTTCCCTGGTCGTAGAACACTGCCACATTCGTGTCGCCGCTCCAAAAACCCGACGCGCTAGACAAGGACGGACTTAACGCGGTCGCATAATCCAAATAGTCTTGGTACTCCGCGAACAGCACTACCATCAGTCGTTCTTTCGGCAACTCAAGCTCGATACCTTGCGAGTAGAATCTCAGTAGAAAACTCTCGTAGACCGTCTCCAATAACGCCAGTCGTTCCTCGGCTCGCGGCAGCCTGCGATTCTTCCCCGGCTTGTCCGGCGTATCGTGCATCAAGATGTAGTGCTTGCTCTTGCTGGTCTTCATTCGGCCAAAACTGGGTGTCCGTCTGAGGAACTGCTCTTCCTTCCCAGTGTCCTCAAGCGGCAAGTCAATCTGTTCCTTCAGACGCTTGACCCGCAAAGCTCCCTCATGTTGGGGATCTATTTTGAGCGCTTGGTCGACAGCGGTGTAGCACGCTGGCAGGAGCCCGTTGCGCAGAGCCCAGCGCGAGGCGTCCATACACTCGTCGGCGGTCTTCGCTCGACCGATTCGTCGAGTGAACAAAGCAGCGTTCGTCGGCGCTCGAACAATGCGTGTCTCTCGACTGCTCATCCCCAAGGTCAACTTGCCGAACTTCGGATGCCGGTAGCTGATCGTTCTGCCCGGATTCACCGTGGCCTTCCCTTGCAGGCGAACGACGATCGGCAGCCCTGGGACTTGATAGAACACAATGTCGGCCGACGCGGTCGCCGTCGATACGGCAATCATGGCCACGCCGAGTGCGGCGCGCCGAAGCCAAGCCGGCACGGAGAGCGGATTACTTGTCGCCGAAAGACGCGTTGCGTATTTTGCCTGACCCATTGAATGCTTCCGCTGAAGTGATCGATTGAACCCGCGGAGCCGGATTTTCGTGTCAGCAACGTCTAGCGTCCGCGCTTGCTGGAGGAGCGAACGACCGGAATCGCGGCCGGCCCCTCCCCTACTTTGAAGTCGAGCATCGGCTCGCCCGCTTGCGACAGGTCCACTGATTCCGAACCGTGAATCGTGCACAAGGCCCGCATGACTTGCGGATCGATGTCTGCTGAGATAAATCGAACGGAGCCATCGACCATCGTGGCGGCAGAGCCAGGCTTCGAGCCGTTGTTGGCCGTGCCGAACCCCGTCAGCTTGTCGAAATAGGGTTCGCGCGCCCCGCGAATCGTCGCGCCGCCGCCTTGAACCCAGGGCGAGGCGATCTTGCCGGCGCCGATTAGCAGAATCGTCTGGCTCTCCCCATCGGTGATCTCCGATCTTTTAGCCACTTCGTCAAAGCCGAACACACCGGCTCGCGGGTCGTCGCGAGGCAACTCGCCGGCAACCACGTTTCGTCGATCCTCGATGCCAGCCATCCCCACGAAATGAGAGAGTCCCATGCCGTCAAAAGGATACCCCTTCCAAAGTTTGCGATCATCGGCGGGGTTCTGGAACTGGGGAATCAGGGCGGCTGAGAAAACGAGGTTCTGGCCGTCCGTCCAGGGTTTGCTCTGGTCGATTCGGTCGTAGAGTTTTTGGTGACCCAAGTGGGGCAGCAGCGCGGTCATCCAGCTGTATTGCACCATCAATGGTCTGTCCGCCACCACGCTGTTGACGCCTTTCACATTTCCAGCGGACCGCCACTTCTCTGCCGCGACAAACAGTCGATGAGGCCCCGCGGCCGGTTGCGCTGGCGGTTGACTGTCCTCCACCGTAGTGGCAGTGTCGCCGGACTTGGTGGGCGCCGCTGGAGATGGGGCAGCCGGGTCGTCCGGCTGTACCACGGGGATTCCTCCGAGGCCGGAGAGCGACGACCCAAGTGGTCTGCCGCCTGGCGGGTTGGAATCGACGGGATTCGAATTGGCTGGGTTCGACGAATTCACGTCGCCAACGTTCTGTCCGCCCGCCTCGGCCGCACGAGTTGATTCCGCTGA
>CAZWOU010000006.1:44115-49016 GCA_964635375.1 uncultured Pirellulaceae bacterium
CGCTGATTCCGTTGGTGCAACCGACTCATGCTCAGCCAGGGCGAGTTCTGGATCGTTCGCCGGCGGATCGCCGCTGGAGAACGCGCCGCCAAGAAACAGCGCGATGATGACGACAAAAACAACTGCGAAGGCCCCGCCGATGGCAAGAGGCGCTCGGTAGTCGCTGCCGGTTGATTTCCGTGGCGGGTTGCCGCCGAGTGTACGTGATGGAAGTTGGTGCTGCAGCTGCGGCTCTTCATACGCCAACGGCGGCAGGGGAATCGTCAACGCGATGCCGCAGCTGAGGCAATTGGCCGTCGAGCCAGCCAGTCTGGCGGCAGCCCTAAACTTTGCTCCGCATCCACACTGAACGTCGATGGCGCCCTCGGGTTGATTCGAGCTCGGCTTCTCGTCGAGGGGATTCGTCGCGACAGGGCTTGAGACAACAGGGCTTGAGACAACAGGGCTTGAGACAACAGGGCTTGAGGCGAGATTAGGAATGGCTAGCGGGCCGCCGCAATTCGGGCATTGCAATTGCTGTCCGGCCAAGTGATCCTCGGCTTCAAACTGCATGCCGCAGGCGCAAGAAACAGGAAGGGGCATGTGATCAACTCGATATGGTAGGGAAATGCACGCGCCATGCTACCACAGGATTCTGCGCGCACCAAAGGTTTCTTCGCTGTCTCCGTCTTAGCTGCCGCGACTCGCAATGCGCAAATCGAAAGACGGAACTCGAAACGCCTCTAGTCGGCCTGCCCCGTTCGGACGAGTCGGCGGCCCGATTCGTCGTCCCGCCAATAAGGCGAGGCGCCCGTGAATTTAACCTTGGCGTTTTTCCGTTGCTTGTCGGCCGCCCAGCCGAATAGCCAGCGGCGAACCGCACCGCTAAGTTCTTTTCTGGCGTCGGTCCAACGAGAGTTTCCTGGCTTCCATTCGATGCAACGAATCAGATGCACGCCGAAGCGCGTGACCACGGGCTGGCTCAGGTCACCGACTTTGAGATCAAAGGCGGCTTTGGAGAAAGACTCGGGCATTGTCTCTCGCCGGTCAAGGAATCCAATGTCGCCGCCGGCGTCGGCCGTGGGAGACTGCGAAAATTTCTTAGCCGCGGCGGCGAAAGTGATCTCGTTCTTGAGAATCGCGGCGCGAACTTCGGTCGCTTTCTCGCGAGCTTCCACCAGAGTCTCGGCGTCCGCGGCCTTCCAGAGAATGTGGGCGGCGCGGACCTCGCTTCCGTCAAAGTGGGGGCGATTGCGTTCATAGTATTTCTGCAGATTGGCGTCCGTCAGGTAGTTGTCTAGGAATGAGGCCCAACTCAATTCCCATCGCGCCTCGTGTCGCCAGTGTTGCAAATCACGGAAGCCCTTCTCCTCAAGGTGCTTCTCAACGGGAATCGCCCGCCGCGCCAGGCGTTTCTTTAACCCGTCCCAGTGTTGATCGACTTCCGTATCGCTGGCGTAGTGGGCCGTTGTCTTCAGGTGGGTCAGCGCCAATTCCCTTTCGATCAACTTCTGCAACGCTGCTGCTTCCAAGGCTGGCTGGGCCGCACGAGCAATCGGTCGCCCGCGAGTGCTGATCGCCAATTCTCGCCGCACGTCGCGGACTCGGATTTGATGCCCATTGACGCTTGCGGCCAGCGGCGACTCAAGCGGAGCCGGTCTTTCGTTCGCGGTTTGCGCAGCGGGTTCCGCTTGCGCGACAAGCATTGAAAATAGTAGCACTAGCATGAGAAAACGACTCCTCCGCCCGAAGCGGCACGCGCCCCCGCGTTAGCTGACCCTAAGGAAGCTTGATGTCCTTGAGTTCGTATTTGACTGGTAACTGAATAATGAGTGCTGGCGTCTCATATCGAAAACGACATCCCTCAAGGCCTTCATCACGGTCGAAGTAGTACGCGATCCCAATCTCGTTGTCGGTCTGCAACGTCGTCTCCATTCCATCGGAGTCAATCCTCTCGCCGTTGGACGCGACCAAATAGGCCTCGTTGCGAAAAATCCACCCTCGGTACGACTCAAGCGCGTTGGATGCATCGTCGAACTTCACGCGAACCCAAAGCTTGTAGAGGGCTTCCTCCTTTCGCACGCGTTCGAGCGTCACCGTAACGCCCGCGCGGCGCTGGTCCTGATTGCTCACCTTTCCCAGTCGAGAAAACTCGAATCGTTCGACGCGACCAGGCAGCATGGCGAGCATTTCACCTTTGAGTGAGACGATCTTCTTGATGTTGCGATCGGGAAGCGGAAACGGCAGTTCCACTTCGACACTCGACACGCCGGGATTCACGGCTACGTCTTGACGGCCCTCGGCTGTCATCGCGATCTCATCGCCATTTTCGTCGATCGCCGTGATTTGATCAAAAGGTTGCGATAACGAGATCGGCGTCAAACGCGGCTCCCAAGCAACGTTGACTGCGATTCGCATATTCTCCGCGGTGGGGTTGAGCAAATTCCGCACCGACTGAATTCGGGTTGCTTCGTATCGAAACAGTCCGGCGTAGGCTGCCCGCCCAACACGATCATTTTGCCCTTCCGGCTTGGCCATCACCGTCATCACTCCGCTGTTTTGACTAATGGCGTTGACGGTCAGTCCCGTCGCGTCCAGCACTTCATCCAAAGCTTGCCAATAGGGCTTATCCTTGAATGCCGTCGTGATCTCTGTGGTGACCTCCTCAAAGCCAACGACTCGGTTCCCCGACTGTTTCTCGAGTTCCTCAAAAACATCAGCGACCGCGAACTTGCCTTCAAGCGTGATCGTCGTCGCCTCGACCGCTCGCTTCGCTGCCATGCTCTCGACAGCCTGCAGCACGCGGGCCAACCGCTGCCGCACCTCAGCTGGGGTCCGCGATGAGGTTCGCGGCAGGTAAGGCAGCACGGCTGGCCCCAGGTCGACCAGCGTCTTCTCAGCCGCCTGCCGCTCCGCCAACTCCAAGGAATTCAATTGCAGCACTAAGTCGCGAGCTTGCTGCTTCAGCTTCTGGTTCGGTGGCTTTCCGTTCGCTTGCCCGACGACAAGGGCGCCGATGATCAACATCCGTAACATGGAGGCTCCTCTCAATATGATGAATTTAGAGGCGATGATATTGAGCGCCCATCTTGAGCGTCCAACATCGAGCGCCCAACATCGAACGAGGGACCGGCGGGCGATGAATCGATTATAGGACGGTTGGTTCTACAATACCAACATGTGGCCAAATCACGACAGGGCCCGCCTGAGTTCGATCTGGCCGCGAGAAATCTCAGTCTCACGACCCCTCAGAGCAGAACTTGCGTCGAGCTATTGCGTCGAGCTGATGGACATCCTCTGCGTTCACGTTTCTCGGCGGCTCGATTCGGTTTCATGAGCTAGGGTTGAATGTGTTCCTTGTGACCTTCGCATCGAACTCGCTTTCTGGAGCAAGGACTGTTTCGCGTTTGCCGCCGCTCTGACGAAACAGCCGCCGTAACGCCCCATCTCGGAGACCCATTCGTGCGAAGCGAAACGCTGCTGTTCTTTGCCGTGACTCAGCTGGCCATGTTGTTCGGATTCTCGCCTGTCGCTCTTGCGGGACTGGTCGTCGTGTCCGCGTTCGCGGTCACTGTGAAGGCTCTGGCCGACAAGAGGGAATTCGACCCCGTTTCTTGGGCCACTATCGGCGCCGCCGTGTTGTCAGCGTTCTACATCCCCTGGGCGATTGAGGCCGAGGAGGCTCGAGGCGCCGAGTTCATGGTGGAACTCAAGTTGGATGGCCAACGGGTCGAGGGCCGAGCTCTCAAGTGGACAAAGAAACGCGTGATGATCTTTGGCCGCGATGGACAGTTGTGGGACTTTCACCCCAGCGACGGCGCCGATTATCGGAAGACGGCCGATCAGTATCAACCGTTGCCGCAAGCTGAATTTCGAGCAGAGTTGATGGTCGAGTTCGGCAAGAACTTCGACGTCTCGGGAACTGGCCATTACCTGGTCGTGCATCCCCGTGGTCAGAAGGACCGTTGGGCGAAACGGTTCGAGGAGATCTACCGGGCTTTCTCTCACTACTTCTCCACTCGGGGTTTTGACATCCACAAGCCCCGTTGTTCGCTCGTTGCGGTGGTGTTCCCGAGCCAAGGACATTTTCTCCAATACGCCGCGAGCCAGGGGACCCCGCTGGGCCCCGGCATACTCGGCTACTATTCGCCGAAAAGCAATCGCATTCTGCTCTACGACATGGGAGCGACGAGCGAGGAAGGCGAGGACAGGCGGCTAAATGCTGAGACGATCATTCACGAGGCCGCCCATCAGGCCGCCTTCAACACGGGCGTACACAGTCGAGTCCACATGCCGCCGCGTTGGCTTGCCGAAGGGCTGGGGACCATGTTTGAGGCACCCGACGTGTATGGGTCCCGCAGGCACATGCATCTCAAGGATCGCCTGAACCACAAGCGGTTCAAACGTTTTGAGGCCTTCTTGCCCAGTCGTCGCGACGGCATGTTGGCCGAGTTCATTGCCTCCGGTCGTCTGTTTCAGACCAACCCGGACGCGGCCTACGCCGAGGCTTGGGCGCTGACTTTCTTTCTGGCGGAAACTCGGCCTCGCGACTACGCCCGCTACATGGCCAAGACGGCCAGGGGCCAAGGCGGATTCAACGCGACGCAACCCGCTCGCTTACGGGCCTTTACGGACGTCTTCGGCAGCGATCTGCGGATGCTGGAAGTTCAGTATCTCCGCTATTATCGCGATCTCAAAAAGTCGCTCTGAAGACGCCGGGGAACTGACGAACTTGCCGATGCTGACGGTCCGCTCTGACTGGGGCCCGCTCGTTTCCATCGGCTGATTCCGGGCGCCCAACAGTTCGCATTTTACCCCGCTGTCCGTCCTAGGTTATAATTGTCTCCGCAGTCGTCGTGGAGGCTGTTGTCTTCATGCGGTCCACTCTCCTCCACCTATTCACTCTCCTCCACCTATTCACT
>CAZWOU010000006.1:49116-86174 GCA_964635375.1 uncultured Pirellulaceae bacterium
TGTCTTCATGCGGTCCACTCTCCTCCACCTATTCACTCTCCTCCACCTATTCACTGATGAGAAGATACGAGCTTATGCCCCTTCGCTTTGCTGTTGCCTGCCGAGTCAATTTATCGGCTCTCCTGTTGTTGGTCTCGATCATTGCATCCCACACGTGGGCCGAAGAGTGTCCTCATCCTCAACCTCTTGAGATCGCCGGCGCGTCGGCCAACACCCAGGCCGAGATGAAGCCGTATACCGAGTTGATTGAGCACTCGAGCAAGAAGATCGAGATGGTCCCGATACCGGGCGGTGAGTTCGTGATGGGTAGCCCGTCAAGCGAGAAGGGTCGCAACGACGACGAAGGGCCTCAGCACCGCGTTTCGATCGAACCGTTTTGGATGGGCAAACACGAGATCACTTGGGGCGCCTATGACATTTGGGCCGCTGACCTGGATATCTATCGACGCGAGGCCTTGGGGATTGAGGCCAACGTGCGAGACAACTTGGCCGAGCCGTTTCAGGTTTCCAAGCCGACCGAGCCCTATTCCGACATGTCGTTTGGGATGGGCAAACGACAGTTTCCAGCCATCTGCATGACTCAGCACGCGGCTCGAACCTATTGCCAGTGGTTGACTGCAAAGACGGGCCGTTACTATCGGTTGCCGACGGAAGCGGAATGGGAATACGCATGTCGCGCCGGTTCGTCGACGGCCTACTCATTTGGCGACGATCCGTCAAAACTGGACGATTACGCCTGGCATTTCGGCAACAGTGACGCGGCTTACCACAAAGTCGGCCAAAAGAAACCGAATCCGTGGGGGCTCTACGACATGCACGGCAACGTCGCCGAATGGGTGCTCGACCAGCATTCCGAGAAGTTTTACGGGGGTAAACAAGCGATCGCGCCGAGCCCGTTGGCCCTTCCTAAGACACTCTATCCTCGCGTGGTGCGTGGCGGAGGATGGGATGACATAGCGCGTCAGCTGCGCAGTGCCCAGCGGATTGCCTCCTCCGAGGATTGGAAGGAGCAAGATCCGCAAATCCCGCAGAGCATTTGGTATCATACAGAAGCTCAAAGCGTGGGATTTCGCATTGTCAGACCGCTGCGAACTCCGACGGCCAAGGAGCGGAAAGAAAAATGGGACTATTCGTTGCCAGTTCAAGTCGATTTGCCCGAGCCCGGTGAAGAGTGATCACGAACTGACCCACACAATCAATTAGCAACCCAGCGAGGATCGAACCAGTGAATACGAGTGCAAATTCGAACGACTCAAGCCGTCGCGGATTCCTGAGAAACTCCGGGACGATGGCGGCGGCCGCCACACTGGCAGCAGGTGCGGCAAGTCAGGTGCACGCGGCGGACGACGACACGATTCGCTTAGCCTTGGTCGGGTGCGGCGGGCGAGGCACTGGGGCGGCGGCGAACGCACTTTCGGTCCCAAACGGCCGCACGAAGCTCGTCGCGATGGCCGATGTGTTCGAAAACAGACTCGCGGCCAGCCACAAGAACCTGCAGCGCTACGGCGACAAAGTTGCGGTAACGAAGGACGCGCAGTTCATCAGCTTCGACGCTTACCGCCAGGCCATGGACATGCTCAGGCCCGGCGATATTGTGATTCTGACCACGCCGCCAGCATTCCGCTGGGTTCATTACACCTACGCTATCGAAAAGGGACTCAACGTCTTCATGGAGAAGCCTGTCACCGTCGATGGACCGGCGAGTGTCAGAATGTTGGAGTTGAACAAGAAGGCCAAGGCGAAAGATCTCAAGGTGGGTGTTGGTCTCATGTGTCGCCATTGTCTTGCTCGCAAGGAGTTGTTTGAGCGAATTCAAGACGGCGAGATCGGCGACATCACGATGCTGCGGGCCTACCGTATGGCGGGTCCGACCGGTTCGGCCGCCACCGGACCGAAGCCGGACAACATGAGCGAGTTGATGTATCAGATCTCTCGTTTCCACGCTTTCCTCTGGGCCAGCGGCGGAGCCTTCAGCGATTTCCTCATTCATAACATCGATGAATCATGTTGGATGAAGAACGACTGGCCCGTGAGAGCGAAGGCTAGCGGAGGACGCCACTACCGGGGAAAGAACGTCGATCAGAATCTCGACTCCTATTCCGTCGAATACACGTTTGGCGACGGCACCAAACTGATGCTCGGCGGACGCACCATGCCCGGATGCCATAAAGAGTTCGCCAGCTATGCGCATGGCACCAAGGGTTCGGCGATCATCTCGACCGCCTCCCACATTCCCTCCAAGGCGAGGACCTTCAAGGGGCAGGACTTCACCAAGCCGAACATGATCTGGTCCTACCCTCAACCAGAGCCCAACCCCTATCAACTGGAATGGAACGACCTGATTCAGGCCGTCCGGGAGAACAAACCGTACAACGAAGTCGAACGAGGCGTGATGGCGAGTCTGGTCACCTCGATGGGCCGTATGGCCGCCCACACGGGCCGCATTATCACCTTCGACGAAATGCTGAACTGCCAGCACGAGTTTGGCCCCAATATCGACAAACTCACCATCGATGGACCTTCGCCGCTACAAGCCACCAACGGCAAGTACCCGGTACCCATGCCTGGGATTGAAACAGACACGGAATACTGAGCGATGCCCAGAAATGAGTGTGTGGTTTGCAATTCACCTAGCCGCTCGCAACGACGAGTTATTGTCGCGGCAAATTCCGGACGCGGTATCCAAACCAAGGATTGCGACCAGGCCTACCTGGATTCAGCTCGCTGGTATGTGTCTGGTTACCGCCTTTTTCACGTTCGCGATCACGACCTCGCTCTCAACAAAACAACTAGAGGAGCCTGCTGATTCTGCCGATGCACCTAGCAGGGCGATCGAGGGCGACGCGTTTGACCGTTTTGCTCAACGGGCAGGGAAGAATCTTTCCAACACGATTGCCAAGAACAAAAGTCTCTACATGGCAAGGGCTCGCTTGATCGAGCAGGAAAGAGAGCGAAATGGCACGGACGCCGCCGATTCTGGTACGGGGGATGATGATTAGCGCAGCGGTTGCCGTTGCCTCGCAGGGCATCAACTTCGCCTCTGTTTGTGCGAATTGTACAGCCGAACTTGCCGCTCTCATTTCGGCTGAAGATGTTGTCTCGGCAGCGGAGGACACACGTGATGAGGCGGCCGAGGACTACCTGAATTGCACCCAAGACTGTGAGGATGAAGCGTTGGTGCTGGCGATTGCCGAGGACGCTTTGGAGGATGCAATGGAATCGCGTGACCTCGCCCAAATTGAGTATGACGCTTGCCTGATGGGCAACCCGCCGCCACCACCGCCGAGCATGGAGCAGTCCGTGCTCGTGTCGCTGACAGTCGAGCATGAGTGACAGTCGAGCATGAGGGACAATCGAGCCATGAGTGGCGGTCGAGGAGAATTGCGCGGTCGAGGAGAATGGAGGGGTGGCAACGGGCAGATGCCCACCCTTCGCCCCCGGCCTCGCTGAGCTCGTTTCACAGCCTCGACCGCCGCTCGCCCTACTTGTGTCCGGCTATCTTGATTGAGAGATCGCGCTTCCTCACAACCCACTGGCGGATTAGAGGATTTCCTCGATGGGATCGTCGAAATCCAGGATGGGCACGGGGCGGCCGGCGTGGTTCTTGAATGCTTGGCTGGGGTCGATTCCCAAGACGCGGTAGACCGTTGCCAGCAGGTTGGATGGCTTGAGCGGCCGCTCGACTGGATGTTCGGCTTTGCCGTTCGTGGCGCCGACGACTTGTCCGCCTTGGAGACCGCCGCCTGCGATCATGGCTGAGATAGCGTTGCCCCAGTGGTCGCGTCCTGGAATGGGGATGCCCGGTTGCCCTTTATTGAGTCGCGGCGTGCGGCCAAACTCGCCCATCACCAGGACGATCACGTCGTCCAGCAGTCCTCGATCGGCAAGGTCCTCAAGTAGCGCCGAGACAGCCTGATCGACGTAGGGAAGTTTAGCGCCGTGGCCTTTTTCAATACCCGAGTGATTGTCCCAATGGGGCATGTCAACGGTGACAAAACCGACGCCAGCTTCGACCAACCGTCGGGCGAAGAGCGTGTAGTGTCCCCAGGGGCCGCGTCCGTATCGGTCTCGGGTGGCGGACGTTTCCTTCTCGATATCAAAAGCTTCCCGCGTTTGGCCGCTGAGCACCAAGTCGACCGCCTGCTGTTGAAACTGGTCAAGCGACTCCATCATTCCGCTCTGGTCGATATGTCGCCGAGTCAGATCAAGCTGCTTGAGCAGGCCGAGTCGGTTCGTCGCTCGCGATGCAGAGACGTCCTTAATGCTCGCAAGAAATGTCGGCGGCTTGATGGGGCTCTTATAGGTGGACGCCATGTACCGCTGTTGAATATTGACTTGAAATGGATTGTACGCTTCACCGAGATAGGCTGAGCCCATGTATCCGGGGTACTTGTAGATGGCGTGGGCTGCGGGCAGGCCGACGTAGGACGGAAGTCCGTGACTCATGCAACCACGAACGCGAGAGAGGTAGGAACCGAAAGACGGATACATGGGATCAATATTGGCCGACGTACTTCCCGACCTGCCAGTCAACATCCAGTGCCCTGCGGCGAAGTGATCTCCGGTACCGTGGTTGAGCGAGCGGATCAAGATCATCTTGTCGGCGTGAGCGGCTTGCAAGGGAAACATCTCGGTGATGAACGTCCCCGGCACGTTGGTCCGCGTCACCGACCATGGCCCGCGAAATTCGGCGGGCGCGTCCGGCTTAGGGTCGTAGGTTTCCAATTGGCTTGGGCCGCCGTCGAGCCAAATGAGAATGACCGATTTGTCTCGCCGCACGGGATTGCCATACGCTTTGGCGCGGAGCATTTGGGCCAGAGACAGGTTCAGCGCGCCACAGGCGCCGACTTTCAACGCGGTTCTTCGAGTGACGTTTGCGCAATTGGCGAGCGGACCACGGTTGATTTCAAGCATGGGATTCCCTTCGAGAAATCGGGCGGCATCGGCAACCTCAGTCGCGCATTCTACTTCACACTCGAAGTTCACTTCAAGCGATCTGCACTAAAGCGACTCTAATCGCTTGTAGAATCGCAGGCGGGCCCACAGGCCGAAGCGGGAAGCGAACGCGAGCAGCGCGGCGATGGACAGCGTAAGGGAGGCGCCCAGGCCGTCCGCGCAGAGGTCGTAGATCGAGCAGGAACGACCAACCCAGGGTTGGGTCAGTTCGTCGATTGAGCCGATGGCGAGAATGGCGAGCAGCACAGCCAGGCTTGCCAGTCTCCGCTGCCTCAGTTGCCGCCACAATCTCAGCTTGGACGTATTCAACGCCCACAGCATCAGCCCCGTGAGAATGGAGTAGGAAAGGAAATGCTGGAGTTTGTCCGCCGCGTGGAATGGGTTGATCTTGACGATGTTCGGGTTGGGGAGATGAGTCGCCACGCCTAGGCAAATCAAGAACGCGACAAGCACCCAGCGGCTGAGGCTAGGCGCTCTAAGTCTCGACGAGAAGTCTGTGATGTCGGTCCAGGTCATGATCGTTCGCTCTCCAAGCCGCTGTCGCTCGCCTGCATAACTGCTCTTCCCATCGTTGTTCATTCAGGTATTCAAGTCACTCGCAGTTTGTGACATCTTTCACTGCCAATCTGATTCGAGAAACATCGGTTCGACTCGGTTCAGCACGACGCCCAGCAGGGTTGTTCCGGTCGCGGTTAACCGTTCGACAACCTTCTTGACATCGTTGGCTCGGAACCGCCGCGCTTGCACGACCAAGATGACGCCATCAACTTGGGAAGCGAGTATCTCTGCGTCGGCCGAATTGGAGGCTGGCGGCCCATCGACGAGAATCACGTCGTGATGTTCAACGACCTCTTGCATCATCTCACACATCCGTCGCGAACTCAGCAATTCAGGAACGATGGGAAAGGTGGATCGCGGGATCGCGCTGACCCCAAATAGCGTCGTGGGCCAAACTGCGTCGGCCATTCGAGTGCAGGTGCCGGTGAGGTATTCGCCAAGCCCTTTGACGTCGGATGGTTCGCTACAGACAACCGTCTTTCTCAGGCTATTATCTTGTGTGGATTGCCGTACATCTCCATCAACGACCAGCACATTTTCGCCTTGTTGTCCAAAGCATCGGGCGAGATGCTCGGTCACTGTCGTGCATCCCTCGCCCATTCCCGACGCCACGATGAGCAGCTTGGCGCCCTTTTGGGGCACGCGGGCTCGGGCGAGTCTGACGACGGATCGGATGGGTTCGAGCAATCGTTGCTCGCAGCCTTCCGGGGCGACATAGCTGTCGTTTTCGACATCTGGGAGCATTCCGAGGACGGTTTGAGCGAACCTCAGTTCCGTCTCTGATCGCGACTTGACCGTGGTGTCGAGCAACTCGTAGGCGCCGATGCCGGCAACGCCGAGGACCGCGCCAAACCCGCAAATGGCGACAACAAACAGCTTGCGATAGGAATGGTCCGGCATGGTTGGCCGTTTGACGTCCGAGACGATTCGAAAATCTGGCGTTTGCTTGTCGCGAATTGTCCGCAGGCCTTCGAGCGCATCGGATAGCTGATCCTCCTCCTTGCGCCATCCGAGCAACAGTTTTGGATCGGCGACAGGTTGATCCGCCTCGTAGTCCAAAAAGCGGAACAATTCCCGTTCAAGTTCCGCTTTGCGTTTCTGTTGATCCTTGCATTTTTCGACAAGGCCAGTGCGGTTAAGCTGTAGCCGGAGCAGGCTGGTATTAAGGTCTCGCAGTTCCGAGCTCGTCCTGGCGCTGGACGGATCTCGGTTGGTCATCAACGCGAAGATCGCATCGCGTTCCTTTTTCATTTCGGCGATCAGTGGATCATCTTCCACCTTGGCTCGCCAGTTGTTGTACGCCTCTTGATCCCCGTCGTACTTGGCCTTGGTAATCAGCCCCTGGGCCAACGCGCTCTCATTCCACTCAATTTTCTTCAACCAGCGCTCACGTGTCGACTTGTCAACGTTTTCCTGCCTATGCTGTTGAATTCTCTCTGTGAGGCGAGTCACCTTTATGTTGAGGTTGGATAGGTCGCCGCTCTTAGCCGCAGCTTCGGCGTCTTTCTCCAGTCGCTCCTTTTCGACTCGAATGCGTTCATTGATTGTGGCGACTTGGCTTTCGATAGAGCGAATTTCACCGGTGGTCACATCCAAGTTTCCAGTAGCCGATTCCAGCCGGTTTTGCACGAGCGAGCGTTCCTTGGCTCGCTTGGCCTCTTGCTTGGCGATGACGGCCGGATCACCTGAGGCGTTGATCTTTCTTCGCACAGTGTCCAGCCTCAGCTGCACATCTCGAACCACCTCGGACAGATCCTTGCGGCGGAGTTTGCGTTGGTGGTCGAGAAAGACTTCGCGCAGCGTTCTGGCAATCCCCTCCGCGCCGTCGGCGTCGGGCCAACTCACCTTGAAATGCAGAAGTTCGCTTTCCTTTGGGTTCTTAATTTCCACCGCTTTGGCGATGCGTTCCAAGGAAGACGGGAGGCTCAACCGCACGCGGGTCTCCGAGAGGTTGTCTTTGACCTTCACCATATTGAGTTGAGTCACGATCGTGGGAGGCTGGTACATTCCGGCGATCAGATCTTCCGCAGGAGGGTTGTACATGATCACGGTTTCCGCCACCCAGTATTGAGGCGCGAACAGCCAACTGCAGCCAGCCCCCATCACCGCGCAGATCAGCACCCAGCCGGCAGCCCACCAACGCCACCGCCAAGTGCTCTTGATGACGGTGATCGGGTCGAACGGCAGCTTCTCTTCACTTTCAGCAGCCCCCCCCGAGGCCGCCGGAATTCGATCGTTTTCCAAGAGAAACCTACTCACCGACCGCATCCTTCTAAACGAGTGATTCTTCCCGCCGCTGGCATGACTTATTGCCTATCCCGACGCCGCCCTTGCCGGGCTCGATTGCCAACGCCGAGAGAGCCGAGACAACCAACCGAACCGTTCCTCCATAAAGCGTCGCTCTGCATTGGTGGTCGACAACAGGTAATACGTCGTGACAAATACCAAGGATGAAGCGCTGCAATATGCGGCCAACTCAAGCAATGTCGTCGGCAGTCTCCACGACCGCAAATACGCGCAGACAACCAACTGAAACGCTGCAGGAAGGACAACCGGCGCAGCGATCACGCGGCAATATTCAAGCAAGCCGACGTCGTAACTTCGTCGAGTTTCACGGACGACCACGCAGACGCCGACGGCAAACGTTGAAATTGCTGTGGCGAAAGCGACGCCCATTAGCCCCATTGGCCAGACCAGAATCAGACTCAGAGTGACGTTGAGCAGCGAGGATAAAATCGACGTGAAGGCTACGTATTTGTGGCGGCCCGTCATTCCCAAGACGTTCGATGCTCCCTCCTGCAACACTCGGAAGTGCATTGTCAAGACAAGCACGAGCAGGATTGGACCGGAGGCCGCAAAGTCGGGGCCCACCCACAATTCCATCGCCTCCGATGACCAGTACATCAGCGGCAGGGAAATAATTGAAAGGCTCGCCAAGCCATATTTGGACGAGATCAAGAAGGACTGCCGGACGCCCGCGCGATCGCCGGCTCCGTGCAATTGAGCCAGAAGCGGAGTAAAGACGTTGATGAATTGTTTGGTGAGCATCAGAACTTGCTCGGCTATCTTCAGCGACAGCGCGTAAAGGGCTACGGCGGTGAGCGGGAGAAAGAAGCTGATGACAATTGGATCAGTTCGCAGGAGAACGAGCGCCGACACGTTCGTGAGCAAGGCGAATGCACTGAAGGCTGCCGCCTTCTTGAACACGGCATAGTCAAACTTTCGCAGACTCAGCGCGAGATCCGGAGTGCACAATCGGCAGATGATGAAAAACGCCACGTGCTCCAACACGAAGATGGCCGCATTCAACGCAGCGACCTGCACGAGTCCGTAACCGTTGGACAGCGCAATCCAGACTGCGGCGACGTAGCAGGCGTAGGCAATGATTCGAATCGAGTTGATTAAGACGTGTCGACGCTGGCCGAACAAGATCCCGAGAAAGAGATTCAGAGGGAGGTTCAAAGCGACCTTCAAGGACAACGCCAGCAACACGAGCAGCGCTTTGTCCCGCTGGCTCTCTCCAATCTCAAATATGGCGCCGAACGAGAGCGACAATCCGACGGCAAGTATCCCGATGACAGTCGCCATCACGGCATACACGACGAGCAACGTGCTGGCCAACTGGTTGCGGCGCTCCGTATCGCCGGCGCCCCGATACTGTCCGACAAACTTAACCGTGGCTGTCGCAAAGCCGCAGTCGAGCAGCTCAAAATATCCGACGACGCTGACGATCAGCATCCAAAGCCCAAAATCGTTCTGCCCGATGTGACCGATGATGAAGGGCGTCAGGAACAACATTCCCAGCATCATCACTGCGAATCGCCCGTAATTGCTCAAAGCGCCAAGCATCAAGGGACGGGCTCGCATGTCGACTTTCGAGGTCGGACTGGGGTTTTCTTCGGCTTTCGGCGCCATTCTCTAAGCCTCCTGCTGAACGAGCTCAAGCTGCTCAGCCGAGGACGGTGCGGCCAAGCCGCCGCAGATGTCCGCTTCCCGCCGCATCAGACCGTATAAGTCGTCCAGTCGTCGAGGCGGATCGCTCACCAAATCGGTGCTTGCGAATAGAGCGACGGAATCGGCGTCCTTTGGGTCGTAGCCGTGCATGCCCGGCACATGAGTCTCGTTCATGAAACTCGGAGTGATCAGGGCGCCGGGCTCCAGCAGAAACAGTAGATCGCCATAGCGGCCATCTTCAAAGAACGCACCGTAGCCCCGCAGTTCGTCCTCGCTGAGAATTCGTCCATAATCAAGTTCCGTTAACTTGCCGCGAATTCGCAGTTCGGCTTCGTCGGTAAGCGTCCAGATTCGCGCCATGGTTGAGTCGTACATGACCGCGTAGTCCTCGCCGAACCGCAGGCCCAAAGAGTCGATCTCGGCAACCAAGTCGACGTTCTTCGTGACGTTGGCCATGCCATGATCAGAGAACACATAAAGACGAACTTCGTCGTATTGCTGCTGGGCCTCGTCCATTAACTTGCGAAACTGACTGTCGTACCATTGAATCTTCTCGGCCACTCGCGGCGATTCGGTCCCTTCCGCGTGCATGATGCCATCCAGCTCCGCCAAGTACAGATAGCCAAAACGAATGTCGCCCTCTCGGACCTGCTCAGTCATGGCGGCGATGTTGTGCTGCTCGTTCTTTCGCCAATCGGACAACGAGAAACGGATATTGTTCTCCCGCAAGTAGTCGAAGATCGTCGGCGTCCTGTTGACCAAACCACCGTGTTCATAAATGTCCCGCTTCTCCGAATAGTCGAAATAGGGGAGGCGATTGAAGGGAACGTTGTAGATCTGAAAGTAACCGGTGAATCCGTTGACTCTCTGGATCAGTTTGCTCAGTTGCCGGCGTACTCGGCCCCGTTTGGTAATCGTCCAAGGCAAGAGACTCAACCAACGGCATGGCCCGAAGGGCGACGCCGGCGGGTCGTAGCAGAAGAACGAAAAGTGGCCGTGCACGTCCGGGAGTTCGCCGGTGATGATCGTCGGATCGCAAGCGCAGGAATAGCCAAGGATGGTCTCCAACGGCTCGGCGGTCTGGAGTCGATCGCTGAGGAAGTCATTGTCCTGGAAGATTCGCCAGCCGAAGGCGTCGACGAATGTGGAACAAGGCAAGTTGCTTTTTCTGTGGCATGGTTCCTAGCTCGAATACATAGGCAAAACTCGTGTCATTCGCACGATTGCGCACCGGTCTTCAGACGCGGAAGCGCAAAGTCCACCGAAGGATAGGACACGCCTTGGAGAACGTCCAACACGGAGCGCCGAACGCCTGAGCTTTCGCAGACTTAGGAGTCTCGTGGGCTAGAAAGTCCAACACGCCGCGCGGATTAGCAGCCATTGGCTCTTAGCCCGAGTGCTCATTGAGATAGGAACGGCGAGGCGCTCGTTGGACCGGTTGTTGGGATGGCAGGGGTCTTACCGTTGCGAGGCCTTGTTCGCGTCGATTTGAACCAGGTGATGCACACCCAGAATCTCCAGCATGGCGTGGGTTTCACGAGGAATGTTCACCATCGTGATACAGCTGTGCTGGCGATCAGCCGCCTGTAAGAAACTGATCAGCTGAGCCACGGCGGGGCGTTCGAGCGAAGTGACGTTGGACATATCGAGCACCAGCGGCTCGTCCGCTCGAAGATGCTCGAAAAGACCAGCCCATTCGCGCTGCGACTGGCTCGGTCCGACAAACGCCGGCGCCATGAGCGTCTTGGGTTTCGGGGCTGTGGGACGCTTCGCCCGCACGTTTTGCGGCTTGACGGAGCCAACCGTTTGGGGCTCGACCGCTGTCGTGTTTTGCGTTTCCATCCGCCTCGTCCTCACATTCGATACAGACCTAACTCAACTGATAATCCACCGTGGGAAACTCTACGTTGTAGAATCGGCGCCGGTGGTAGAGGACCGAGAATCGCCCGACGTTTTATTCAGCGGATCTACTGCCAAACGACGACTTGGGAATCGTGTGATGATGACGAGGTCCGCTGACATTGCGATTGCCGTCAACAAAGAAACGCCATAATTTCTCTGTGGCGGCAGTGATGCCGATCCGCGGCGCTGAGGCGATTTGAAAAGGCGAAAGGACCTTCTCCTCCGCCACCCACAGTCGGCGCCCACGAAAGAGATTCCATCCATCCAATCGCCGGTCCACATGCATCGCCTGGCAAAGACGAGCCGGTCCGCTGGTCAGATTATCATGGAAGGCGTCGTCGCGGGCGAGCAACGTCGGAACAACGCTCCCACGGGCTGTTCGCATTTGCGGAATGCCGGTCGCGGGCTCGATGGCCCGAATCAAAATTCCGCAGGGTGTGATCGACGTTTGCGCAATAACGTTCAGACAGAACTTGGCGTGAATCGTGTACACATAGGCTCGACCAGGTCCGCCAAACATCGAGGCGTTGCGGCGGGTTCGTCCGCGATAAGCATGGCTCGCCGGGTCGTCGTGGCCCCGGTACGCTTCTACTTCCACGATCCACCCACTGACCTTGCCGCCCCGCGTGGCGCGGACCAGTCGGCGGCCCAGCAGATCTCGCGCCACATCGATCACGTCGCGATCGTAGAAGTCCCTGGAAAGCGGCGTCCAATCGGTCATCTTGCCTGACTGTGGGAAGTGGGAATGCGAACCGCGAATCCAAGACGGGGCTTGGTTCGACGGGCGTACGCGATGAAGAGAACCGGGGCCGACAACGGGGCTCTCCGCTCAACGGGGTTCCGCGCGTTGTTCGGATCCTCGTTTGCCGAGATTGCCGTAGCGGTGGTAGTCGACGCACTGACTCTGTTCCTCCACGCACCAGAGCAACTCGAGACGCCCAGCGGCGAGCACTGGCGCCTCGGCGATGAAGACTCCGATCTCGTTAGCGGCTCGGCGAACGATTTCCGGCGCCAGGCCTTCTCGGCTATACCGCAAGCGATCGGTCTGGTGGTTGGCAACCAGGGCGGCCAGTTCATCATCGGTCTCCTCGACAAATTCGATTGCCGCTCCCCATGAATCAGTCCAACGATCAAGTTGGCCAACGATTTCCGGCTGATTTTCTGGTGGCGAACTGACCGTCACTCGGCAGCCCACGATCTTGCCCGCGAACACGCGGGCCAGAATGTCAAACGCCTGATCCTCCTCCGACACGCGAACTCGCAGTTGGTGAATGGGCAAATAGCGTCGGAAATTGTCCTGGCCCACGAGCCGAAAATGGTCGTGGCGTCTGCCGAACTCTTCGCCCATCCAGAAATCGTAACTCTGGAGCGCTGTCCGCAAGCGACGCTCGGTGTTCTCGTCGACCAACCGTCCGTCGCCGATTCGCACGATCAGTTCTCGGAGGTCAATGTCGGAAACACTCTGCAGGTCATCGAGGGTGGGAGCGTCCGCCGTCGTCGGCGTGTCCGAGAAGCTGGAAAGCAACGCGGTATAGTTCGGCCCGCCCGCTTTGACGCCTGGCCCAAATACCGACTTGCCCATTCCACCAAACGGTTGCCGAAGCACGATCGCACCGGTGGTCGATCGATTGACATAGAGGTTTCCAGCTCGAATTGATTCCAGCCAGAGGGTCTGTTCGCGATCATCGAGGCTTTCCAAACCGGAGGTGAGACCGTATCCCGATTGGTTCGCCAGTTCGATCGCGTGTTCCAAGTCGTTTGCTCGCATCACGGCCAACACGGGACCAAACAGCTCCGTCATGTGGGTGAAGCTGCCGGCGGCGACATCCCATTTGACGCCGGGCGAGACCAAGTGTGGGTTTTCCGCATTCTGTTTCGGTTCCACCAACCACGACTCGCCTTCCTGCAATTCCGCCATGCCTCGAGCCAGGTCGCCCGACGGTGGTTGGATGAGCGGGCCCATCTTATTTTCTAACTCCCAGGCCGAGCCGATGGGCAGGCTGGTCACTGCATCGCAGAGCATTTCGCGGAATGCCTGATCGTGGTAAATCTCGTCTTCGAGAATCAGCAGCGAAGTCGCCGAACATTTCTGCCCGCTATGGCTGAAGGCCGAGTGCAGCAGATGCTTGATCGCCTGGTCTCGGTCGGCCAAGCCGGTGACGATCGTCGCGTTCTTGCCTCCGGTTTCCGCCAACAGCCGCATGCTCGGCTTGTTTCGCAACATCGTCAGAGCCGTCTCCGTCCCACCTGTGAACACGACGACATCGACGTCCTCATGGGCCACCAGCTTTGAACCGACTGTCCCGCCCGGGCAGGGCAGGAATTGAAGCGCCGCCCTCGGCACGCCGGCTCGCCACATCGCTTCGCACATGATGTAGGCCGAAAGCACAGTGTCGGAGGCAGGTTTGAGAATCACGGTGTTGCCCGCGGCGAGCGCCGAGGCCACGCCGCCGCAGGGGATCGCGATTGGGAAATTCCACGGCGAGACGACGACGACAACGCCTTTGGCTCTCGCCTCGACGCCCTCAAGTTGCTCAAAGTACTCAGCCGTGCGACCGTAGAACTCCAAGAAATCGATAGCTTCCGAGATCTCGGGGTCCGACTCAAGCAAGGTCTTGCCGCCGTCGGCCAGCGCTGCCCCCATCAGGTCGCTACGCGAGCGGCGCATCTCCTGGGCCGCTGCCTTCAGCGTCTGGCAGCGTGAGGCCGCCGAGCGGCCGCGCCAATCAGACTCGTCAAGCTTGGCTGCTTGCACGGCTCGCTCCATGTCCTCGACCGTCGCGAGTTGGTACCGAGCCACAACGACGCCGGGCCTGGACGGATCGAGGCTGTCGCGCTTCTCGCGTTCCTCAAGAACATCGGCGCCGGCGATCGCAAGCGGAATCTCAACGGCATCTTCGCCACAGCGGTTGAACCAGTCTGAAAGCCAACTCGCAACCCACTCCAAGTTCTGCGGAAGGGCAAAGTCCGTATCCGGCTCATTGACAAACTCCTTCCATCCAGCATGGCCTGGAATCGATGATTCCGGCGCCGCCGCTCGGTCTTGACGTCGACGAGAGACCGCAGAAACCGCGTCCATTGCTTCTACCGAATCCACAAAGGACCGCTCAAGCATCATCCAATCGTCGCTGTCGACTTCAAGTCGAAATGTGTGCCGGAGGAAGTTGTTCTCGCCAGTGTTTTCATCCAATCGCCGCACTAGATATCCAATGGCGTTGATAAAATGTTCCCGCGCGCAAGCCGGCGCGTAGAGCAACAGATTTTCCGTCAGCTCAAACAACGCTCGTCGCTGATGATTCGCCATGCCCTCAAGCATTTCGAACTGAACTTGGTCCAAGGCGCCGAGATCGGCTGCGAGAACCAAGGCGTAGGCCGCCTCAAACAGATTATGGGTAGCAACGCCAACCCGAACGGCGGCAATGTTCTCGGCCGACAGGGCCTCGTGCAACATCCGTTTGTAGTTCGCATCGGTATGCATCTTGATCGTGTAAGGCGCCTGCCGCCAACCGGCGTGCGACGCCTCTACCCGCTCCATTTCCATGTTGGCCCCTTTCACAATTCGCAATGTGATGGGAGCCCCTCCCTTGGCGACGCGCTGTTGCGCCCAGGCGTTCAATCGCCGCTGCATCGAAAACGAGTCGGGAACGTACGCTTGAAGCACAATCCCGGCCGACACCTGTTCCATCCCAGGGCGGTCGAGGGTCTGTGTGAATGCCTCGTAGGTCAGCTCCATGTCGCGATACTCCTCCATGTCCATGTATACGAACTTGGAGGTCTCTTCGCCGCTCGACCGAGTGAACTTGTGGGCTAACGATGACCGGTAAAGCTGCTCCATGCGGTCGCACAGTACGGCAACCGTGTGTTCCTTGGCCAACGTCGAAATCTGTGAGTAGATTGTCGAAATCTTGACCGAGATGACTTCGATGTCGGGCAGCGCAAGGGCGTCCGCGTACTGTTGCAGGCGGCGCTGAGCCTCCTTTTCTCCCAGGAGCGCTTCGCCGAGAAAATTGACGTTCATGCGAACGCCTTCGCTGGTCCGCGCCCGCAAGTGCTCGCCCAGTAATGATGGTTCCGCTGGCAAGACGACGTTCGCCGTTTCCTTTCGCATCTTGTCTTTGACGAGAGGCACGGCAACGCCCGGGAGGTAGCTGCCAAAGCTCTGGAAACCCGCCAACAAGGTGCGATCAAAAGGGCTAAAGAACCGCGGGATTCCCTGCACGTCTAGAATGTGGATCAGTTGATCAACGGCCCGATAAGCCGTCTGCGATCGAAACGCTTGGTCCGTCATCTGCATCAAGGTCGTCTTGTCACTCGGGTTCTGGATCATGCGGTCCAGCTCCGTCTGCTGGCGTCGCTCTTGGGGCGTCTGCAGTTCGCTTGCCCTCTGTTGAAGTCCGCGGGCTAGGAATAGAGCCTGCCGCACGATTTTGTCAGACCCGCCGGCGTCGACTTGGCCAATTGCTTGCCGAAGCTCGTGGTACGCGTCGCCGCGATCATGCTTCGTCATGGTCTTTTCCATTTCTTGTAGGCTCTGGGCTTCTCGCAGCGAGAAATCGGCGATTACGGTATCGCAATGCGCGATTATAGGCCAGCGGCGGGAAAGTTGGAGTAGACCGTTGTCTGGAGCCTCGCCGGAAACGGCACGCCGAGGCGGGTGCATGGCGCAAGGGGGTGCTCGGGCGGGTACAATCTCCCCACCGAATACTTGGCGACTTGGCCAACCACCTCAGATCATGCTTCCCGTCAGCGGCGAAACCCTTCGTATGGCTAAACTCTTCTTCTACTACTCCGCGATGAACGCGGGCAAGTCAACGACCCTTCTGCAATCGAGTTACAACTACCAAGAACGCGGCATGCAGACGCTGATCCTCAAGCCACGGATCGACGATCGCGCAGCGTGCGATTTCGTCGCCTCTAGAATTGGACTTCAAGCCCGAGCCGTGGCATTCGAGCAAATGGACAACCTGTTTGACCTGATTCGCCGCCACGTCGACCAGGAGGCTCTGCACTGCGTATTAGTGGATGAGGCCCAGTTTCTGACGAAACGCCAAGTTCAGCAGCTGGGAGACGCGGCCGATTCCCTTGATATTCCCGTGCTCGCCTACGGCCTGAGAACGGACTTTTTGGGTAACCTCTTTGAGGGCAGCATGCACCTCTTGGCCTGGGCGGATACTCTCCAAGAGATCAAAACGATCTGCCACTGTGGTCGCAAAGCGACGATGGTCCTACGCCTCGATGGAAGGGGACAGGTTGTGCGGGGCGGCGAACAGGTGGAAATCGGCGGCAACGAGCGATATATCTCGGTCTGTCGCAAGCACCACAAGGAAGGGCGGCCCACCCGCCAGGCGGAACTCCCCTTCCCGGATTGAGGCCACAAGGGGCATTTTCCGGCTCGGCGCTTCTTTTTTGCTTGACAGAGCGGTCGTTCGTTTCCTACTATAAAACCAAAACTAAATAACCAAATCCGCATTCGTCGACCAAGTCTCTGGAGTTGGGCGGCGGTGGGCGGTTGATGCCAACCAGCGGCGGGCTCGATAGCCTGACCCACGGTTTTTGGAACGAGTGTCTTTTGAAGTGCAGGCTCCCATGGTGAGACCCAAGGCAAAAGAGATTACAGAGCGAGAGCTGGAGGTGATGCACGCCTTCTGGCAACTGGGCGATTCGACGGTGGCCGATGTTCGCGATTGTCTGGCCGAGTCGGGGCGCGATCTGGCCTACACCACGGTGGCGACATTGGTCCGGATCTTGATGGAGAAGGGGTTCGTCGATCAGACTGACGCGGAACGCCCTTTTCGTTACCGGCCTAAGCGGACGTTTGAGGATGTTTCCAGCAACATGGTAGGCGAATTGATTAACTCGGTGTTTAGTGGTTCGCGTGAACAGTTGTTGTTGCGAGTTCTTGATGGGCGAAAGTTGACGCCGGAAGAGCAAGCGGTGTTGGAAGACATCTTGCGTGAGAACCAAGCATGACCGAATTCGGTGTGACATTGACGTGGTGCGCGGGGCAAGTCGCCATCATCGGCGCCCTCGCGGCGGTTGCGCATTACATGCTACGCAGTTGTGGCCGGTCGACGGCGCCAGTGGTGTTTCTGACGACTTTGGTGGTTTCGATTTGGTTCGCTGGGAGCGCGTTTGGCCCCTGGCCAAGTTACCTGGACTTCTTCGATTCAGAAGAAATCGCGAAGCTAGTCAATCCGAATCTGGAAACGGAGTCGAGCGTTTTCGCGCCGTCTGATCAACAGCCGATATCAACAATACTGCTCGATACGCTCCGAACGTCGCTACTCGAGTTGGCTCCCGCGCGATCGCGTTCGTTGATCGCGACATGGCCGTGGGCTCAAGTCGTTTGCATGCTTTTCTGTTTGGGACTCACGATCGGCGGCCTGCAGTTGGTGGTTGGGTTGGCGGTTGTGCGAACACGTCTTCGCCGCAGCCATCCGTTGCGGGATCGAAGCTTGGTTCGTATGGTCGAGCAATTGCGAGATGAGATGAATTGCCAGCGATCGGTGGAGTTGCGAGTTTCCTACGATCTGGCGACTGCGGCGACAGTCGGTTGGTCCCAGCCAGTGATTCTGCTTCCCGCAGATTGGCGTCGCTGGGCGACTCAGGAACGACGGGCCGTGTTGGCCCACGAGATGGCCCATATCGTTCACAACGATTACCTGGCCGTCCTCCTGTCTCAGGTCGGTCTGGCGCTCCATTTCTACCACCCCGTCGTTCATTGGATTTCGGCTCGAATGCGGTTGGAGCAAGAGTTCGCTGCCGACGCAGTTGCCGCTGAATATGCGGGCGGGAGACGCGAATATCTGCGAACGCTGGCGCGACTTGCACTGCGGCAGTCGGACGAATCGGGATTGGGGCTGGCTCGCGCCTTTTTGTCGGAACGGAACTCGTTCTTAGAGCGGATGAAGATGTTGCGGGATTCGCGGCGAACGACGAAGCCCCTATCGACCGCGAAACAGGCCTTGTTGGTCGCCCTGCTCCTGTTTTTTGGGCTCATGGTTTCCGCTGTCCGCGGCCCCAGTTCGAGCCAAGTATGGGCGTCCTCCCTGCTACGTGCGCCCTCAGCCCGTTACGCCAATCTTGAACCGGTCAGCATTGGCGAACCAGCTCTGATTGCCGGCAAGAACTGCGACACTTCGCCGAATGAAAGATGCCCCGATGCTCGCAAGCGATCGGCGGACGGGACCACGAATCGCAGGGCGTCCGTTGGAGTCGAAAGGGACCAAGTCAGCCTGACGACGAAGCGAGAAGCTCGCCTGCGAGATCAGTTGAAACGAGAACCCTTGTCGCCGAACAGCGACAGCGAGAGGAGACGACGTTGATTGAATAGCGTCGACTAGAAGACAGTCTGTGAATCAATTGCCCGACGGTCGGGCGGTTGTTTGCACGTCAGCTCGGCCAGGCGCGTGCAAAGACGGGTGGCCAGGTACCGCGTCAAGGGTCGGCGGTGGGATCCTGGCCACCCGTTCACTTTTCTTGTTGCCCTCATTATCCGCCACTCAGCGGCTCTTGGCAATCATTCCGTTCCTGCCAGTGGCGTTTTCCCGCTACAGATAGATCTGGCCAAGTGGCTCCGTCAGGTCGGCCCCGTCAAGCTGGCTCGGGGCGCCCCTCTTGCCACAGCTTGAGGATCACACTTTCGGAATCGGTCCCCCACATTGGGTATTTGGCGACGCATCTCATCTCAACGCCGCGGAGGACGCCTCGATGTCGCGCTTCGCCCCGTTCATCGGGCCAGCGGGGGCCCTTGATTGCCAGCAGTCGCCCGATGGCATGCCAATGCGGTTGGAACCAGGTGCAGATTTTCCAGAGCGGGCCCACAGCCCTTGCCGTGAGCACGTCATAACGAAAATCATCGAGCAGCTTCTCCGCTCGCTCGTTGTAGACGCCCACTTGCAGACCGAGTTCGGCGACCATTGACTCCAACACCTTGGCCTTCTTGCCCACCGATTCACACAGTGTCAGATCGAGATCGGGCCGCAATATGGCAAGTGGTATGCCTGGCACTCCGCCGCCGGAGCCAAAATCCAGGACCTCCTCGCCGGCAACGAGCAGTTCGGCAAGTTTCAGCGTGTCGATCAGATCACGGGCGACAAAGGCGTCATAATTCAGATGTCGCGTCAGGTTGATCTTCTCATTCCAACTCCAGAGAAGCTGACAATATGCGTCCAACGGCTCGATTCGCGACGAGTCGATGTCAACTTGGTGGGCCGCCAGGGCTTCCGCTAACGTCGCTGATTCAACCTTGCCCACTTCGCCCACCGCCTGATCCTCGGGTTCGTCAGTCGCTTCGTTCTCTGTTGCGTTCAAAATCTTCTCCAGCCGATGGTATGGCGAACCCCTGCACTCTCGATCTGGTCAGCCTATTCTGCGAGGGCTTTAATCGCAAGAAGCCAAACGGGTTCGCAGCTGTCGGGCCGTAGTTTTGCAGGTATGATCTAGGACGGGAACTGAGAGGCGCGGACGGCGGAAACTCCAATACACGGCACGGACTCCGGTGGTGAGACGCTATGGCGAGCGACGACGATTGGGCGTGCCCACACTGCCATGAGCCGCTTCCTGGTCAGGCAAAGTTCTGCCGACACTGCGGCGCCAGCGACGAATCGGGCTGGGGGCAAGACGGGCTCGGTTTTGCCGCCGAACCGGCGGACGGATACGGTTACGACAGCGAAGACGACTTTGACTACGACGACTTCGTCGCCCGTGAATTTCCAGACCAAGCCGAACGCAAATCATCGCCAAGTCAGCAGAAGTCGTGGATCTGGTTGATCATCGGGCTCGTCTGCCTTGGCTTGGTGCTGACGGCCATCCTGTCCTCCATGGCCGGCGGATAGGCCGACAACTCGCAAAAACTACAGAAGCGGTCCTCGAGATGGAGAGTTCTGATGCCTAAGTATCGAGTCGCGGTGATTGGCCACACGGGAAGAGGCAACTACGGCCACGGCCTGGACACGGTGTGGAGTGCGATGCCGGATTGCGAGGTCGTTGGCGTAGCGGATCCTCATGAAGGCGGTCGGTCCGCGGCGATGGATCGAATCAAGGCTCCGCGCGGCTTCGCCAAAGCCGAGCAATTGCTGAGCGAAGTCAAGCCGGATATCGTCGCCATTTGCCCGCGGTGGCTGGATCAACATCGAGATCTGGTTCTCCTGGCGGCCCGACACGGGGCGCACATCTACATGGAGAAGCCGATGTGCCGAACGTTGGCCGAAGCGGACGAGATGGTGAAGGCTTGTGAAACTCACAACGTCAAACTCGCTATCGCCCATCAGACCCGATACAGCCCCATCCTGCAGGTGCTCCGCGACTTGATCGACGACGGCAAGATCGGCGAAATCTTGGAGCTCCGCGGGCGAGGCAAAGAAGATCGCCGGGGCGGGGGGGAGGACCTTTGGGTCTTGGGCAGCCACATCATGAATCTCATGCACTACTTCGCCGGCCAGCCGACATGGTGTTTTGCCCGCGTGCTGCAAGAGGGCAAGCCTGTTGATGCATCCTCTGTGGTTGAGGGCGGCGAAGGCATTGGTCCTCTGGCAGGCGATCACTTGAACGCGATGTATGGATACGAGGATGGGGTAACGGGCTATTTCGGATCGAAGCGCAACGCGAGTGGCGGACGATTCGGGTTGCAGATCTTTGGATCCAAAGGCGTGATTGACCTGACCACGGGCTTTCTTCCTCGAACCAGCGTTCTGTTTGAACCGACTTGGGCGCCAGGGCGCAGCAAGGGACGCTGGGTTGCGGTTTCAAGCAACGGCGTGGGGAAGCCTGAGACATTGCTGGATTCGAGTCATCGAGCGGGCAATGTCGAAGCTTGCCGAGACTTGATCGACGCGATTGCCCAAGATCGACACCCCGAAGCCAGTGTCTACGAGGCCCGCAACACGGTGGAAATGATCGCTGCCGTGTTTGAATCGCATCGCTTGAAAGGCCCGACCGAACTGCCCTTGCCGAACCGGTCAAACCCGCTCGCGAGACTCACTTCTAAGCCGTAATGATCCCAAAACAACGGGCCAGAACAAGCGGAGCCACTATGGCGACGATGCGCGGACCTTGGGCGGCAGATCTGTACCTCCCGCGAAACTAAGATGCGGCCAGGCCGATCTCGTCAGCTCGCTCGCTCAAGGCGTCGATGACGAATTGGATGTGCTCGTTCAGATCGATGCCAAGTTCCTCGGCGCCGCGAACCAAATCGTCACGGTTTACGGCGGCCGCGAAGCTCTTTTGCTTCATCTTCTTCCGCACGCTTTTGGCCTTCATGCCATCGAGTCGCCCGGGCCTAACCATGGCGCAGGCGGCGAGAAAGCCAGCGAGTTCATCGCAGGCGTACAAGGTCTTGTCGAGCAAGTTGATGCGAGGGCAGTCACCCAAGTAGTCCGCGTGAGACTTGATCGCGTAGATGACATCGTCCGGATAGCCTCGCTCGGCGAGAATTCTTGCGCCTTGCAAGGGGTGGTCTGGCGGGTTGGGCCAGCGCTCGTAATCGAAATCGTGAAGCAGCCCGACGATGCCGTACTTGTCGACGTCTTCGTTGAATTTCAAGGCGTAGGATCGCATCGCAATCTCAACGCATTGCATATGCCGGCGCAAGCTCACGCTTTGCGTGTACTTGCAGACCAGAGAGTAGGCTTCGTCGCGATTCATGGCGTCGACCCGCGGAGTCGTTTGGCCGTCCAACGCACTTGCATTAGGTCTCCACGACGTCGCCCTTAGGCTCTTCGAAATCGGGGTTCTCTTTGGTCTCTTGCAACTCGCGCCACTTCTTCTTTTCCTTGTAACTATCGAGCTCTTTTTGGAGTTGGTCGGCGATTCCGTCCTCATCCAATTCAACTGCTTTGGCCGACCATTTCTTAGCTGTCTCGAAGTCGCCGATTTCAGCATAGGCTGAAGCCAGCGTGCTGAGAATGTGGGCCGCTTTGTAGTCGGTTTCCTCGCAAGCCTTTTGCGCAAGTTCGATGGCGCGTTTGCCATCCCTCAATTCGTCGTCTGGAGAAGTGGAGAGGACCCAGGCCAAGTTGTTGAGGATACCTGAGTGCTTTGGTTGTATCTTGAGCGCGACCTCGTAATCAGCGATCGCTCCCTTGTGATCCCCAATGGCGAGGAGCGCGTCGGCTCGCGTTCTCAGAGCAAGCCAATTCTTCTTGTCTTTACTGAGGACCTTCTCAATCTCGCGAACGGCTCGCCGAGGTTGATCGTCAGTGCTGTAGATCGAGGCTAGTTGAAGGCGCCAACCATGATTGTTGGGATTGTTGCGAAGCAACAAGCGAATATCGCGGGCCGCCTCGGCGAACTTCATTCGGGACAAGGTCTTCTTGCCAGCGGTCTTTGCATCTTGAGCCTCTGCGGCGGAGATCCGGCTGCGAAGCTGGAACCCAAGCATCAATCCGGGCCGTGCGGCCAGCAAAGACTTCACATCCGCTCGAGCTTCAGCGTATTTTCCTTCAGCCAACTGCAGCTCACAGCGAATCATTAGTGCGGTGAGGTGTTGCGGATCGACTTTCAACGCTTGGTTCAAGTCTTCGAGTGCCGCCTTCGCATCCTCTCGCATCGCATGGATTCGAGCTCGAAGCGTGTAGGCCGAGCCACTTTTCTCGTCCGCTTTGATTGCCTTGGTCGCGTGATCGATCGCTTCATCGTATCGCTCCAGACCGAGCAGCGCTTCTGCGATCGTGGTGTGAATCGCGACCTTATTGTCACTTTGGGCCAGTAGTTTGTCGAAGGTCGCCAAGGCTTCGTCCGTCTTGCCTTGCGCCAATAAGACTCCCGCTTGGCCTGCCAACGCCTGGGCGTTGGACGCGTCCAACTCAAGGGCTTTTGTGAAATCCTTGAGTTGATCCTTGGGGTCTTCCGAGGCCGCGCCGTGTACGAAGTAGGCCTTGGATAGTTTCTTTGGAGCCATCGCCTTTTCGAACAACTCGATCGCCCGCGCAGCCGCCTTGGCCGAGCGTTTTCGATCGCCGCGAGGCAACTGATGCAGTCGCCCGATCATCAGGTGGGCGTCGGCAAGTTCCGGGTCGTGCTTAATTGCACGTTCCAGGTATCGTAGGGCCGAGTGGCGATACAGCTGCCAACGCTGATCGGGCTTCTTGGTATCTAGCACCATCCCCGAAAAACGCGAAGCCAGATCGAACAACGCGCCCGCCGCCAGTTGCGTGGCAAACACCTTGTTCTCGTCGTCCAGACCCTTCTTGATGGCCGTGTCACACAACTGGGCAACTCGCTCAAGATCTTGTAACGACTTGGCCGAGAGGCGAAGTTCCGTTGCCTTGTCTAAGTCGGCTTGGCCGGCCTCCTGCCCGCTCGCGACTGCGGCGGATAGGCTCAGAGCAATTATCAGGCACGATAACGGTCGAAACGAGCTTAACATCGAACAACCTCGAAGAATATTTGGAAGAACAATTGAAACGGAGGAGTTGTCGCCTTTTTGGGCGCCAAGCGCGACTCTCGCCCGGCGCCGTCATTATGCCTGAGAGCTGGAACTAAATCTACTCGCATGTTGCCTCAGGCCGCTATTGCGGCGTCGGGGTTCGCTAGCACTTGGGCGTCCCCAGGCTGGGCTTTTGCGCCGTCAAAATGCCGCCTGCGAACGTTCCGCCTGATCGGGGACGCGGCTCGGCCAGTCGCCGTCCTGGGATTTGCCTAAGCCACCGCCTGGTCGACAGCCCGCGCCTCTTCGGCGGTCAGCCGATACAGGTCAAAGACAAGGCGATCGATTTGCTGGTCCAGTCGAGCCGATTCCGTCGACATTTCGCCCAGTCTACGGCGGTCCTGAACACATGACGCGATGCGATCGCGAATCGTGCAAGATCGTCGATCCTCGACCATCGCGATCGGGAGCTGGTCGAGCTGAGTCTTGTTGATCGCCAGGTAGTTGTCCGAGAGCCGTTTCGCTGCGAAACGGAGGCGAAACAGGTGGCTCAACAGCTTCGAGTTGAGCAGGCCCAGCAAGTAGTCTGTATGTTCGCCAGTCGACGCGACGGCGTAGACCTGAACGCCCAACGCCAGCCCGCGATCATCGAGCGCCGCCTCCAGTCGTTTGCTCATGCCCGCCAAGACGATCTTCGAGTTGCTGTAGAGCCGCTGCTTGATCGGCGTCAAGGGACAACTGGGCTGCAGTCGCGGACGATGAAACCGATGCTTCATGTATCGCACTCGGCCGAGTTCAATCTGATAGCGATCTATGTTGCCGCTAACAATGAATTCCCAGCCCGAGTTGCTTGCCCGTTCGCCCTCCTCGCTCGCTGGGATCAACTCGGAATCCGCTTGCATCGGTTCGGTCTTGGCGCGAATGGCGTCGGCTTCGACCAAGTGTTCCAGCAGTCTATGTGCGGTGAATCCGGACGCGCCGCTGTGCACAACGCCCCAATCGCAGAGCGTCGTCGTGGCGACTCTGGCTTCGACCGGCAAGTCCTCAGAAAGCACAAATCCCGATAAGGACAAAGCGCGTTGGTCTAGCTCTGCCGTTGTGATCGGACACTCAAGTTGGTCGGCCGAATTGGCTCGCCGGACCGAAAACATGTGGTTGTCGCGGGCTTTGCCCGTTTCAAAGACCCAGACATGAGGATAGACGTCGGCCCCTTCGAATAGTCGCACCGACGACGCGTCGAGAACTGTTTCAAGGATCGTCTCATCGCGAATCAACTGGCGGCAAGCACGTGCGTACTTCAACGTCGCCAACTTGTTTGGCGTGACGATTGAAGCTCGCCCGCCAGCTCGCAGCAGCTGTAACGTTCTCTCGATAAACAACACGTAGAGGTCGAAATTCCCTGTGGCTGAAACGTACCGATCTCGCAGAGCCTGTTTCATCACTGGCGAATACGTTTGAGACAGTCGGCGTATGTTGACGAAGGGCGGGTTCGCCACAACGACGTCGAACGACCGATCTAATTCTGGATCGAAGACCTCCTCCAGCAGGGCGTCGCCACAGCGGATGTTATTCACCAGTTGTTTGGAAGCAGCCTCAACGACGTCACTTCTTGGATCCGCCGAGAGGGCGACTGCCGCGACCACTCGCCTAGCCTGGGCTGCGGCTCGACTACATCGATCCACGCCAAAGATGTGCCGTCGAGCAATCGCTAGTCGCTCCTCGCACGCCGGGGGCGGGACATCGGAACGGTCCAGGATGCGATGCAGAGCCGACGCTAACAAGACACCGTCCCCGCAAGCCGGATCCAGAATCGACAGCTGCGACGACTTCGCGAATGAACACCCTCGCAACGCCTCTCCCGTCACGTAATCCGCGAGCGACCGGGGCGTATAGAAGGCGCCTTTGCCGCGACGATCCGCTTTCAGTTCACCGCTTGCCATCGACGGCCCGCCGTCTGGAGTTCGTGTCGCATCGGTTTGACGGTCGGACACCGTCGCGCCTCGCCACTGGTCGCGGCGATGATACACGCGGCGCCGACCTGCGAGGCAATAGCAATGCCGAGACATTTCTTCGCTGAACCCCGTCAGCCCCGTCGATTGCCTTCAACTAACAGCTTCCGCAAGCCGATCAAACGACCAGAGTCATTCTGTTCCTCTAGACCTCTCGAGATCCCAGGTTCTCAATGCTCCCTAAATTGCCTGCAGCGAAGTGCTAGCGGCGACGGTCAGCGCGAGTCTGGAATCGAGCGGCAGAGATTGAAGGTCCAACAGGGATTGAAGGTCCAATGTCTTTACCGATTACGCCCCTGACTATCGCGGCAACGCTGCAAGCAGCCCAAGGTGCGGCCTCGCTGGTCGAGACGGGCCTTGAGCAGGGTGCGGCCTCGTTCGCGCGGCTGCTCTCGCCCTCCACGTCCGCCGAACCGAGTCGGGGCAACGAAGCCGTCCAAACTGGTGAACGCCTGCAACAGTTTCACCGAGACCTCCTGGATCTCTTTCAAGCCGCCGGCGTCGACACGAGTTTTCCAATCGCGATTACAGCGGATAGCTTGCGGGGGCTGAAGCTGGACAGTGTGCATTTGGATGGCGAGACGATTCAATCTCTGCTGGACGATCAACCGGCGCTGAGAGAGCAGTTTCGCGAACTTGAGCGCCTGCTGGCGGACGTCCGGTCCAAGGGGCGGCAACATGGCGGGCTTCGTTTGGAACTCGATGAGCGAGACATTTCCTTCAGCCTCGGTGCGTTCTGAGCCTAATCGCGGTTCGCGATGCCGCCGTTTTGCCTTGGCGGCCACGAAGAGATGCGAAGAGCGCAAAAAGAAATTGCTGCATTTTCTTCTGAGTACCGCGCAGTTGTCGTTCAGTGCGTTTTACGCGAATGGGCCGTTCGGACCGTCTTCTAATCGCTCAAGCAAGTGGCTCAGAATGGAGTCGGGGTCTGCTTGCCAGTCTTTCGCAAGGATGACTTCGACATTCCAGCCAAAGTCGCGGAGTAGTTTTGGCTTCATCAACTCGCGTTCGAGCGGATCAAGATCGTCATAGTAGTCTTGGGTGTCCAGGCGAATTCCAAGCCGATACGTTGAATCGCCCTCTCTGCGAATTGCCAAGTCGCAGCGGAACTGTGATTGGCCAACTCCGAACTCAACCAGGAACCCCTCTTTCAGGAGTCGACTTGCGATCTCGTTGGCAATCGCGTCATCACCTTGCGAATCGCGATTGTGGTCGTCGCGAACGACGGCGATTTCCTCCAGCACTCGCTGTGCGCCGTCCATGTCGCCAATGGAAATGCGTTCGGCATACCGCAGATATCGTTTGAGACAGTTGGCGCCGACGTTGTAGTCGTTGGTGATGTCAAAATGGCGTATCGAGCTGACAAGAACCATTCGATGTTTGGCTCTTGAGAAGGCGACGTTCAGCCGTTTTTCGCCGCCTTGCCGATTGATGGGCCCGAAGTTCATTCGCATCTTCCCATCGGCATCATGACCGTAGCAGACGCTCATGATGATGACGTCCCGTTCGTCACCTTGAATGTTTTCCAGGTTCTTGATCAGCAGGCCGGCAAACTGGCCATCTTCTTCCTCTCGCTCGAGTTCCTGTTCAAGTCGATCTGCGAACTGCGGGTCCGTGCCGCCGAGCCTTTGCAGTGCCGATTCGATTTCATCTTGCTGGGCTTCCGAAAAGGCGACGACGCCGATGCTGAAGTGCTGGTCAGCCGAGATACACTCACGCACAAGGTGGGCGATGTAATCTGCTTCGGCCCGGTTTCGCCGCTTGTGATAGACGCCATTTTCGACGAAATGAAAGCTGACGGCGCGATCTGCAATCTGCGCCGCGTGTTCGACGCTGTTCTCCGCGCTGTGGACAATCAACTCCGGCCGCCGGCTTGTCGGAAGATCCTCTTCCGGGACGGTCAACAGTTTGCCTCCGTAAAAGGACCAATTCGAGAAACTGATGAGCGACTCGCTTCGGCTTCGATAGTGCCAGCCCAACATAGTCGAGGGGAGATTGCGTGATGAATGTGTTAACAGACTATCGCTGTCCAAGTCGTACTCCACCATCTCGCCATCATCCTCAATCAACAGGACATCCTCCTCGTCCCGTTTGGCGGAGAAGAAGTCGGTTGGAGGAAGCTGCATTTCGTCCCCCACGACGATAGCCTGAGTGGCCCGAAAGATAGTCGGTACGGCTTCCTCCAGCGTAATCTGGCTTGCCTCGTCAAAGATCACGACGTCAAAATGATCTTGGTCGAGCGGTACCGTGTCCGAGACGCTCAGAGGACTCATCAACCAGACGGGTTTCAAGTCCTTCACCACTTCACCGGAATTGTCCGATACCAGGTCTCGTATCGACTTGTAACGCATCGACTTGCCGAACTCGTGCTTCAGTATTTTCCGGCCGCGTTCGTAGCGATTCTTGAACTCCTTTTGCTCGGGAGTCAGCTTGGAGGCGGGCAGGTCGCAGATCTCGATCTTCTCGCGAAACTGACGGGCAATTCGACGCTTGACTTCGGCGGCATTGGCGGCCAGCCAATCGTCATAGTATTCCTCGAGCCGGTTAGCGTGGCGGTTCCTGGCAGCCGAATCGAAGCGTCCCGCGTCGTTGTCTTCACGGAAGGCCCGCTCGATGTGCTTTTGAGCGGCGGCGGCCTCGATCTGTTCGAGCTCAAGCGGCAGATTCCGAAACGAGTCGATCAGGTCTTTGGGAAGCTTATCTAGATCGTTGAGGCAATCCAGAAAGCTGCTCCATTCATTCTCGGCCTGTTCGATTTGAATCAAGGCCGTCCTCAACTCCTCCCACGACAAATTTGCGAGGTCTTCGATGACGTTCTCGCAGGCCTCCATCATCGCTCCACGGTGTTCTTCGGCTCGTTCAATAACGGCGACGCGACTGGCCCCGCCTCGTGAGTGGATCAACGCGTCGGCGAATGTCCGCATGTCCACGTCGACTAGATCGTCCAAAGTCGCCCGCAGTTTCTCCACGTCTCCGAAAAACTGATGGGGCGCGTAGTCTCGAATACCGAAGGCGGCAGCGCAGTCTTCTTCCGCCTTCCTCAGCGCTTCCTCGGCGTCATGCTCTTGCAGCAAACGCTGCAGCACGTCTCGCCAGGCCGGTTGGATTGAATGGGCGTCGAATGAGTAACATCGTTTCAAAACGCCCCGCAATCGCCACCATGCAGGGTTGAGTCGCGACCACCATTTTCCGTCAAGCTGCTTGGCCTGCTGCAGCGCATCTTCAGTTTCGCCTCGCTTCAGTTTGTTCTTCCAGTGGCAGTTCTGCTCTCTCGTATCGAGCAACCTTGTTTCAAGCGAACGCAGGTGAATTCGCGAGTCTTCGTAATCTGAGGAGACGTCGCTCTGAGGATCGAGCAAAGCGAGTAGATCAAACTGGGCGAGCGACCTCCACTGCTGGCAAAGCTTGGCAGCTGAGCGAAGTTGTTTGGGCGTTGAGATGGCGGCGCTATCGAATCCCGCTTCCTCCAACCGTTCCGTTAGCGCCTGCAGGTGACGAAGTGCTTGCTGCAATGCGTTGGCGATCATCTCTAAGGGGCGATCAAGTCGAGCTAGTTTTGTCGAGAACCGGTTGAGCGGGTGGCTTGCGAACACGCCATCGGTCGTGACCTCCTGAAGCGACCTTTTGAACCGTCCAATCGATTCCAGGTTGTCTCGCCATTGGGCGTAGGCGGGCGCCTGCTCCAGTTCCTTCGACGACAGTTTCGGCGTCGCGTCGCGAAGCCTGACCGCATGTTGAATGACATCCAAGAGCACCACGTCGTGCTCATCAGGCTCCACCATCGCGGATCGATACAACTCTAACGGCCGAATCTCGCGAGCGAGGTCGGTTGTCAGTTTCTCGCGTTCCGCGGACATCGACTTCCGCTCGCGTTCAAGAAAACGCTCGTACGTGCGTTTCAAGTCCATCACGAACTGTTTCTTGTCCTGCTGCGAGTCGTGGATCAAGCAGCAGAGCTCGTCAAGACCCTGTTGCTTTAGCCTGAGATAGACCACATCGATGGCGGCCCGTTTTTCGCAGACAAACAGAACTCGCTTTCCGCGTGCCACAAAGTCGGCAATCAGATTGGTGATCGTCTGGGACTTTCCCGTTCCGGGCGGACCCTGAATGATGTAGCTGGCCTCGGCTTTCGCCTGTCCGATCGACAAGGTCTGCGTTGGATCGCAAGGCACAACGTGGAACCGATCAGCCAGATCAGGCGTCTCGATTTCCATCGGCGCGGGCCGTGGCGAGAGCGCGAAAATGCCGTCAAAAGCCTGGTTGTCGATGGGCTGATCGGCGACCGCGTCATAGTCCCTCACCAGCGACATCTTCCGGTAGCGAAAGTTACCGAGCGTCATGGAGCATAAATCAAACTCCCAGTGAAATGGATTGTCGTCGCCAGCCCTGAGCTGAAAAAAGGACCTCGACTTTGTATCTGGATCGACATCAGCATCTCCCGGAGCGGTCGCGTAAGCTGGCGGTCGAGAATGCTCCTCAACGATTGCGTTCAATCTTGTCTCGGCTGGTCGAACCATCGCCGAAAAGACCTTGACGCCCAGGGGATGATAGTTAGCCGGGTCGTAACTGTAGTCCAAGTCCAGGTACGACCGCACGCCTCGCCCGGAAACCCTCGCCCGCCGACGATAGGCGTCAAGCCGACGCCGCGCCTTGTCGTGAAGCAGCGAGATTCTCGGTTTGTCGATCAGCTCAATCTCAATCGCTGGTTCGCTGGAACGAACTTGTGATCGGAGGTAGTGATAGAACGTTTCGAAATCCGACTCGTCAAGATCGATCGTCTCAGGCAATTCAATTGCGTACAGTTGCTTGAATTGGTGCCGGACAACCGGATTTATCTCGGCGATCGAGCTCAGAAGCCGCAGTTGGTACGTGTCGCGAACGCCTTTCTTACGAGTTAACTGGACGGGCAACAGCGCCAGCGGCGAATGATAGGATTCGACTGGCGAGACCTTGGTATTTGTCCACCGCAGAAAACAGGCGACGAGTCGGATCTGCGAAAAACCAAACTCCGCTTGATCGCGTCGAGATTCGTTACGGATTCGATCCAACACAATGGGCAGATAGATCGCCTCTTCAAAATTCAGGTACTTATCGAGTGGGATTTGCTCGCCCTGCAAGGCCTGCGCAGCAAAATCAGCATTCCACGTCATCAGCTGTTCCGGCCGAATGTTCTTGTAGTCAAAACTGAGCGGCACGGAAGCTTCCGTCAGATTGACTGTCTGCATCGTTGTACGGAAATGCAGCAGCCGATTGCGCCGGGACACCTGAAAGAGCCTTTGTTGCAGTTTTGCAAGGACGATCTGGTGTTTGCTCTCGAGATCCTTCGTGCCAAAACCCTCGATGCTGTCGAGTTCCAATTGGAAGTCGACTTGCTGTTGGCCAAAGTCCTGCAGTGAGTTGAGAATCGACGCCAAATCGGTCGAGCGATCGCGGCGATCGAGTTCCGTCATCCTCTCGATGGTGCGAGCCAGCAAGGGGTGGAGATTGGGGCGGCTGCGAAATAGGTTCCGACGATGTTCAACAAACTCAGCCAAATCAGTCGCATCATGAAAATCGAAACCGCAGGCCAGGCTCGCCAGTATCATGCCGAGGGAGAACACGTCGGTCACTGGATCGTGGTGTCCGATGCGATGCTCCCATGCGGCGAACCGAGGAAGATAGATCGGGCGCGTCAGCTCGCCGCCGTTTTGATCGACCTGCAAGTCGATGAAGGTCTCTTGGTCGTCGTCCCTTTCGAATTCGACGCTCCGTTCAGTGACAACAACCGCCGCGCCGCGAGACATCTCGGCGAGCAGGTCGGACAATCGCGTCGCATTGGACTTGGACGGCAGCCTTCGGGCATCTTCAAACCAGATCCGCGGTCCCTCCACCTGCAAGGCGTCGAGTCCGTCAAGCGGTGCGACAAAGCCGTTTACATGGCAATCAATGACTTGCCTTAGGAGCGGCAAGAAACTGACCAAGACGTCCTCTGTCGTGAATCCCGATGCGGCATTTCTCGCTCGAAGAAACTCGTAGAAGTCGCTCATGCATTCTTCCCGATGGTCACTAAGTCTGGTGTGGTCCTGGGCGTGGCTGGTCCGGTGGGAAAACATCGGGCAAGCTGCGACATACGGCAATCGCATCACTGCTGAGCGATGATCTCGTCAACTCGTTTGGCAAACTGGTCGTATTGTTTCTTTCGCATTCGAAGTTCTTTCCGGGCGATCGCGGCCATCTGGTCCTCAATTCCGAGAACACGCGCAACTGCAACTGAGTGGGCCAAGGCGGCATCCTCCAAACTGCGATCCGTGGTTGCAAAATCTAGCAGAACATAGCAGAAGAAGTTGAGAACCGATTCGGCATAGGACTGCGCGCGAAAAGGGAGGAGAGCGGCTGGAGGAGCGTGGACTTCTTCGTCGTTTGCAGGGGCGAGCTGCTTCATGTCGAGCTGGGCGCAAACCGCCGACGCCGGCGAATCCGGAGTGAAGTCTGCGAAGAACAATCTCGCGTGGTTAAGATTTGTTTCGGTCCTCATCCAACTCGGTTGCATCAGAATCTGGAGCAGTTGCTCTGTCAGCCCGGACAACTTGTGCTGCGCCAAGATGTCGAGGCTTTCCAGCTCCAGCGGCCCCTCCAACATCGATGCTATCTCGGCTTCGCAATCTGTGTCGGAGCCATCGCGATCTGTCCACAGACGAAGTGATCGCGCGCGAATGAAAGCTTCCGGATGCTCGACGCCCTCTGTCGTCGGTTGCTCAGCCGCAAAAAGCTCGTCAACTTGGGTCAGGAAACTACCTGGTCCAATCGACTCAACGCCTGTTTCCAATCGTAGGAGCAGTGAAACTACGGTGGTTAGGCTGCCGTCCGCGGCAGCCAAAGCGCCTCGGTCGCAGTAGACTTCGCTGTAGAGTTGGAAGAGTCGGGATGTGGCGAGATGGGAAGGCGTGGCGTTTCGATCGTTGTTTAACGCGGCGAGAATTTGGTCCGCAATCAAGTACTGCTGATCCCAGTCGCAAAATAGCCGATGATGGGAGAGCTCGTGTCCAAACAGGGCAATGATCTCGTCGTCGCTCAGCTTCTCTCGAATTGGGCCGCTGAGAATAATGTGAGCTTCGCCTGGAAACCTTGCGAGGGCGGCGTTGATCGCATTGATGTCCTGCGATTGGTAGAGCGTCAACGGCGCCTCCACACCGATCCGCTTCGCGGCCGTCTGGGCCAAGTCGTACAGTGGTTTGTGGCCGTCTCGATCCAGCCGGTACGTCGACTTCAACAGGGCCAGCCGCACCTCGTCGGCCGCCCGTTCGCGAGTTGGGCTGGCTCCGTACCACTCCCATAACTTGGGTTCATGCGAACGCAAGTAGGATACCAGTTGGCGAAGGTAGGGCAGGGGCTCAACTAACATCGAGGGCCATGTATCGAGCGAATCTAGTGGACGCGATAGCGCGCTAAACGATGGGTAGAATTGAACGCCCAATTCGCACTCCAGAATCGCTGGAGGATTTCAAACGATTATGGCGGGGCAGCTGTGCGATCCGTTGCAAACATACGCTTAGTTATAACGCTTAGTTATAGCTAGCAGCAGGCCATCTCAGTTACAAGGCGTCTAACACCTCTCCCGCTAGCGGGAACAGGCTGGGGGAGCAAAGACGACGCTCGACGACTCGCTCAATCGATCACGCCAGCTTCGGCCAGGAACTGCGAAGATGCGGTGCTAATGCGGCCAGCTCGAGGCCTGGTTTGACTGCGAGCGAGCAGTTCCTCACTGTGCTCCTGCAGTCGCGTGGCGGCGCAGACGAGAACTGGGGTGACGTCATGGCGCTCGATTCGGACAAATTCCGCAAGCCTCTGGATTTCTTTGCGGATGTCGCCAGTGATTTCGGCGACACGATCGACGAGCTTGTCATCACCGCGTCTTGAGTCAGCTCCGCGGGCCAAGGCGACTCGATGCCCGGCCCACCGCAGCAGTGTCGCGCGGCTGATCGTGCCGACGGGACGATCATTGTCCACGATGACCACTCGCCGCACAGTGACGCGGCGAAGGAAGTCCCAAACTCGCTCGACGGTATCGTCGCGGTCGAAACAGACCGTGTTCGTTTGCATCACACGCCGGATCGGCTCACCCCATTTTGAGGCGACGAGAGCGTGGTTGAAGATGTCCTGTTCGGATACGGTTCCAGCAAGTCGACCTTCGGTGTCAACCACGGGGGCTGAGTCGATGCGGAGTTGCAAAAAGAGCTCGGCGACATCGCGGACAAGCATGTCGGCTCCAACCGTGACAGGCGGCGAGATCATCAAGGAGCCGGCCTTGGTTTGGACGCACCACTCGGACAGGTTGTCGGCATCGCTGTGTTCGCCGATCAGGAACTCATCGAGTTCGTTGATTGAGAGTACTCGGTTGCGGCCTGCTTTCTTGGCGACAAGCAGAGCTTGATCGGTTAGGTCGGTAAACTGTCTCGCGTTCATCACGTCGTCGCGTAAACCCGCCACGCCTGCTGTGATCTGGAGGCTGATGGTCTCTCCATTCCCTTCTACCGTTAGTCCCGATACAAGGCAGCGAATCCGCTCGACAAGCCCTGTGGCTTGACTCTCGTCAGTGCCTGGCAGGAGCAGACAGAATTCATCGCCGCCGTATCGATAGACGCCATCGGCCTCGCGTACGCCTGACTGTAAGCACTCGGCGACCAGCTTTAACGCTTCATCGCCGACAACGTGGCCGTGGCAGTCATTGATGTGTTTGAAATAGTCGATATCAATCAGAGCGCAAGAGAGCGGTTCGCCTTTTTCATGGGCGCTGCTGATCATTGCCTCGCAGTGTTCGTCGAACGATCGTCGATTCAACGAATTAGTCAGCGTGTCGCGAGTCGACAACCGGTTCTGCTGCGACATCTTGGCTATTGCCTGCTGCCCCTGTTTGACGCGAGCTACCAATTCCGGTCGGTCGATGGGCTTCGAGAGGAAGTCGTTGGCGCCTGCTTCAATCGCCTCCAAGACGTCCTCTTCATCGTCCCGCGAAGTGACCATCACGACGTAGACGCTGTCGCCAAACGTCGTCCGCAGTCGCCGAGTCAGATCGACTCCGCTCATTTGCGGCATATTCCAATCGGTAATCACAATTTGCGGCAACTGGTTCTCGCCGTCTTCAATATGGCTCCAGGCCGCGCGGGGGTCCTCCCAACAACGTGACTCAATACCAAACTTTCGCAACGTCGCCTGCATCACTCTGCGCACGATTGGATCGTCATCGACAAGCCAAACTTGAGGCTCTGGATTTTGGAGTGGGTCTGGTTCGGACATGGGTTTCTCTCTCATTCGTCCTACAGGGCGTCTGCGTAGTCGATCTGGACACTGACGATCTCCGGTTTTCTCCGGAAGAACGCATCGAGCACTTGCGGGTCGAACTGCCCAGCCCGCTGCTCTTCGAGGATCGCAAAACATCGTTCCAGTGGGAAAGCCGGCTTGTACGATCGTTTGCTGCTCAGCGCGTCAAATACGTCAGCGACTGCGACGATCCGGCCTTCGAGCGGAATGTCGGAGCCACTCAATCCAATCGGGTAACCGCTCCCGTCCCAGTTTTCGTGGTGGGTCAAGGCGATCGTTCCCGCCAGGTCCAACAAGGGAGCTCGGCAACCCTTCATGATTTGCGCGCCAAGCAGCGTATGGGAGCAAAATGCTTGATACTCTTCAGCCGTCATGCACTCGCATACCAGGCGGCCAACATCGCAGTGGCTTTTGATCAGATCAAACTCGTCGGGCGTCAGTTTTCCAGGCTTGCAGAGAATGGAATCCGGAACTCCGATCTTCCCCAGGTCGTGCAGAGTCGCAGCGCTTCGTATCATGTCGATATGTTCTGCGGGCAGGCCGAGTTCATGGGCGATGATGCCTGCGAACTGACCAACTCGCAATACGTGTTTGTCCGTTTCGTTGTCGCGAAACTCGCCGGCCTTGGCCAAGCGATGGATCAGGTCTCGACGAGACAATTCTAGTTCCCGCGTGCGTTGCCTGACCTTGCGCTCCAAGTCGTCTCGATACGACTTGATCAACAGAGCGTTGTTGACCCGATGGATCAGTTCATCGGGATCGACCGGCTTAGTCAGAAAGTCCGTCGCGCCCAAACGCAGGGCTTGATTCCGCATCTCACGCGACTCGGTTCCCGTAAGGACGAGAATCGGCAACAGTTTGCTGCGATTGTCTGTGCGCAGGGACTCAAGAATCTCCAACCCCGAGACATCAGGCATCATTAGATCCAGTAGGACGATGTCCGGTTGCTCTCGAAAGACCGCCGCCACCGCTTCGCTTGCCTCGCTGCAGACTGAGAATTCTGCATACCCCGCCGCCTGTAGATGGGCTCGAGCTACTTTGATGTTGACCATCACGTCGTCGATGATCATCACATGACGACCCGATGGCGTCGTTTCCGACTCGCTTGGCTCCTCAAGCGAAGCGAAACGGAGATCGCCTTCAAAGGTGCTCGGAATGGTTGGCGTTGTCATGTGGTCGACTCACAATGAGGAACCTGGATGCGCGCGGCCAACTCGTGAAGTGAGGCAATACTCTCAGGGATCGACTCAAGCTGTTCTGACTTCGCGGCTGTTTCGAGAAGCCGCGAAGGCTCGGTGAAATCGTCAAAACCGGCCGGGCCACCAGCGCCCTTGAGGCTGTGGGCGAGTTGACTCAAGTCTTGCCAGTTCTCACTGGCCGCGGCCGAGTTCATCTTCTCCAGCAAGTCACGCAAGTAGTCGACGAACTCGACGACGATTTCCGCAAACACCTCGTCCTCAGTCGGCAGCGACGAGTGAATCGCGTTGCTCGCATCGGCCGCACTACTGCTGGTCGAATTAGTGCTCGCTATTGAGGGTTTCGCCTGAACGGCAGGGTCGTCAACCGGCCGTGCGCTTCGCGGCGCCAAGGGCGTTATCGCGTGGGGAACGGCATCTCGTATCGCCGAGATTAGTTGCGGCTCACTGATTGGTTTCGTCAAGTATCCGGAGCAGCCGGCGTCGAGACACTTTCGTTCGTCGCCTTTCATGGCGTGCGCGGTCAAGCCGAAAATAGGCAGCGAGTACTGCAGTTCCCGCAGCCTCCGCGCCGCGGTGTACCCGTCCATCACGGGCATCTGCATGTCCATCAAGATGATGTCGTATTCGTTGCGGGTGGCCATTTCGACACCGACGAGACCGTTCTCCGCAAGGCCTATCACCGCGCCGGCCCGTTCCAACAGAATCTTGATCAACTTGCGGTTCGTGGGACCATCCTCAACGACAAGAATTCGGACGTCGTCCAGCCGCGCGACCTGATCGTCGCTCCCGGCGGTTGTCAACGCGTCAGCCAAAGGC
>CAZWOU010000007.1:0-48954 GCA_964635375.1 uncultured Pirellulaceae bacterium
AAGCAGGGCCATTCCGGCGCTGCTCATTCAACCTAACTCAGGGAGTAGCAGAACATGAACAAGTCAGAAGCAATCAGGCAGTACGCAACAGCAAACCCAAGCGCCACGCCGAAAGAGATCGCAGAGGCGCTCACTGGCAAAAACAGAGGTCAGAAGTTCACGAATAGCCTCGTCAGCACAACCCTCTACCAAGAGAAGAAGAAAGGCAGGCTCAAGCCTGAGACGCCTGAGCAAGAGCAAAAGAGGCTCAGGAAGAAACTAGCCAAGCAGCAGACGCAGCAGGCAAAGCAGCAGCCCTCTGACAATCACATCTACACTGCTCTGGCTTTCGTCAAAGAGGTAGGCGGATTGCACGAGGCAAGCAGTCTGCTTGAGACGTTGGAAGAGATTGCAGACGAGGTAGGCGAGTGACTACCCAAAGACAAAGCCCCTAGATGAACAATCATCTAGGGGCTTTTTTTTCGTGCGCAGGGTGAACCAATGCCGGGCAAAGTGCGTCCTATTCTGCACTGGCCTGATGGTGTAGCGGATTGCATTTCCCTCTTCTAAAGGGAAGGTCTGGGTTCGAGTCCTAGTCGGGCTACTATCCATTCTCGCACGGCAGGGGGTCAGCATCAGGGTCAGAACGTGTAGAGGGTCAACAGATATGGCCGAAAACCCTTTGTTTTAAGGGGTTTTCAGCGATCTAGGGCGCACCCCTGTAGACACTTCTAACGAGAAGTTCCGGGTTCGAATCCTGGTCGGGCTACTCGATGCGGTTTGCGCCGCGCGTGTTTCGCAGTAAGCGCAGCTTTGTAGAGCCGACCCGATTAGCCGACCTGTTTGAGAAAACTCACTCGACCGCGCGGGACCCACTCGGCGACATATATATTGCCGGAACCGTCGAAACAGGCGTCATGGGGATGGATGAACTTGCCTTCTTGCCAGCGGCTCGGATCGTTTCGCATGGAGAAGTTGTCGGCGAGAACTTGCTTCCGCCATTGCGGGTCGTCGCCTAATTGGGCAAGCACTCGGTTGTCCTTGCCTAAGATGGTGAGGCGCGCATGCAGATCGGCAACCAACATCGCGTCGCCGCGGATGTCGATGTCGGCGGGAAACAGCAATCCGTCCACAAAACTCAGGTGTTTGCCTTCCGAACTGAAGTACTGAAGTCGCGAGTTGGCTCGATCCGCGACCACCAGCGCAGGCTCGCGACCGGGCCGATCGTCCCACCAGAGACCGTGCGGCGTGGACAGTTCTCCCAGCCCGCTTCCTTTCCCGCCAAAGTGGCGGACAACCTTCGCGTCTTGGTCGTACTGGATCACGTAGTGCGACCCGTAGCCGTCGCCAACGTAAAATCCGCCATCGGGCGCGAAGGCAATATTGGTTGGGCAGAACTTCGCGCCTTTGCCGTACTTCCCGGGCTGCTTGACCACAAAAGGTCTCGCTCCCCGGTACGCGTCGATCTTTGGCGCCGTTTGCTTCCAGACAGTTTCGCCCTTGAGCGTGCTCTTGGCGATGTAGCCTTTGTTGTCGCTCAGATACAGAAACTCCTCATCGCCTTCTTTGCGAACGTCGATGCCATGTCCGCCGCCGTGATACTCTTTGCCGAATGAGCGGACAAACTTGCCCTGCGCATCGAAGACGACGATGGCGTCGACTGGCTCCGCCGTCTTCGTGCGGTGTTTGACATAGACTAGGCCCTCGGCGTCGACAGCCACCCCGTGTGTCTCCCGCCACCAGAGATGCTTGGGCAATTCGAAACAATCATGGCGAACTTCGTACCGATAACCGTCCGAGCCAATGACGGTCGGTTTTGAACCCGCCTTGTCAGCTGCTCCCAAGATGGCTGGAGCACAACAGCCGGTGACCGCCAGGCCTCCAGTTGTCGCCAAGAACTGACGTCGTGTCCGCGACTTCGCAGAACTAGGTGTCGCTGGCTTGCCTCTGCTTCGGCGCTGGCTCCGAAACGGGCTCGCTACCATTCTAGCCAGATTCTCGCCAGGGCGCGAAATAACGAAACTTCGCCTTTCTCGCTGCGGCCGGATACGGGGCGAATGTCCAGTGGACGACCCAGTGGACGACCGCTTCAAGCGGGCACTACCCGAACCTTTCCCATCGCCAACGCGTCTCATCATTCACTATGAAGACCAAGCTCCGACTAGAAACGAAACTGGCCAAGACCGTCGCCGGCGAGGACCTCGCTCAAGGTGACTACGTAGCCACATTGATGGAAACGGTGGACGTTCCGTCATACGCTTGGAACTGCGGCGGCTTCGAGTTGTCTCCTCACGAATTGGTGAGCCTTCAACTCGTCCCCGAAGACGCGGGACAGCCGCTCAAGGTGCTCGCCGTATGCCTGCCCTTCGTCTACGCAAAAACGGTTCGGGGCGGCACGGCTACGATCGACACTCGCACAATGCGAATTGTTCGCCTGGATCGTCAATGCGCACGGATCGTCTGGAAGCGGCTGCGCGGAAAGACGAAACGACCAAAGAAGCGGAACAAGAAGTAGCTCGACGCTGACGCGATAGTGGTCAGAGAATCTCAGACATTTCGCCTTGGCTGTCAGCAAAGGACTCGACGGGCACGCCTAGGCGATCGAGCATGCTGACATAGAGATTCGCGAGCGGCGTCTCAGCTCCGAAACGAAGATACTGGCCGTGCTTGATTCCCAATCTGCGTCCGCCCGCGAGAAGTAGCGGGTAGTTCGTGTTCTGGTGAGTTCGGCTGTTGCTGCTTCCGTAGAGCACCAAAGTTTGGTCGAGCAGGGTCCCGTCGCCCTCCTCCGTCTCCGCAAGTCGCTTGAGAAAGTAACCCAGCTGTTGCGAGAGGAATTGGTCGAAACGACCGAGTTTCTCCCTGCCGCCTTTCTTGCCGGCGCCGTGGGCCAGACCGTGCCAATTGCCCGGCAAACCGATGCTTGCCGGAAACGCGTTGGCGATTGTGGTCGCGCCGGCGACTTGACCAAGCATGTACGTTGCCAGCTGAGTCGTGTTGGTTTGGAAAGCGAGGAATATCAAATCGTACATCGCTCGCAAGTACTCTTTGGGCGACTTGGGGTCGGCGGACAAGTCGATCGATGCTGGATCGACATCGGGCTTGGGCACGTCAAGCCATTGCTGCGACTGCTCGACTCGTTTCTCCACCGAGCGAACGGAGGCCAGATAGTCATCAAGTTTCTGTTGATCCCGTTTCCCCAGATTTGCACGCAACGACCGTGAATGGTCGAGGACCAGGTCGAGGATACTGGCGGAATGCTCGAGCCGTCGCCGACTGGCCAGCGCCGTGGCGCCCTCCTCTTTGCCGAACAGTCGATTGAAAACTTGCCTGGGGCTGGCCAAAGCGGGGACCGGGCGCCCGTCTGTGGAAAAGGACAACGTTGTCGAACGCGTCGGCTCGCCAACGCCGCCGTCGCTGGAAAGCGTCAATGAGGAAAAGCGAGTTTGTTGGCCAAGAAACTGGGCCGCGTACTGATCTAGCGACACCGTATTGGTGAATTGACTGCCAGCGAGATCGGAGCCGGTTAGGAATGTGTCGCCGGTGTCGTGCCCCCCCAGCCTGCGGCCGTTGGGGTGCGACAAGCCGCCGAACACCGTGAGTTGGTCTTTTAGAGTTGCGAGTGGGTTGAGCGGTTCGGTGAGTTGGTAGTCGCGACCCTCGCCCTGTGGAAACCAACCCCACTTCCGATCGCTATCATCGTCCTTGGGCATCGCCACGCCGAAGGGAAAGAAGATGCAGCACATTCGGCGCGGCAGTTTCGCTTCGATTGGCTCCCTCGCGTAGACCGAGCCGGTCTGCAGCATGCCGTCGAGTAACGGTAAGGCAATCGCGGCGCCGGCGCCTTTGAGGCACGTTCTGCGGTCGAGACGCCAGGACTTAGAGGGCATTGTTGTCTTCCTTTGGGCGGTAAACTGAGCGAGAGCTCATTTCGTTTGAAACGGTTCGCTTTGCACAATTTTCACAAGCAAATTGCTGAGGCGATAATCGTCGTTGACAAACTGGGCTGTCAATGTGTCGATCGCTTCCCGGTCGCTCAAATCCAATGTGCGGCCGAGACCATAGGTCAGCAGTCTGGTGACGAGCGATCGCACAAATCGCTGGCGGTGGTTGCTCAGCATGACTTTCTTGAGCCCGACTAGCCCTTCCACGCGGGTTCCGCCGGGAAGCGTCGCTGACGTGTCGAGTACAGCAGCCGCTGGAGGGCGCCGCTTGCCTTTCCTTCGCTTGCCCGGCTTGAGCTCGGTCCGCCAGCGGCCGACCGCATCATAATTCTCCAGGGCGATTCCCCAGGGGTCGATTCGCCGATGGCAATCGTTACAGGCTGGTTTCTTGCGGTGGATTTCCAATTGCTGCTTCAGCGGCAAGCCCGCAAGTTCTGCTTGCTCAGGGTCGAGCCCAGGCACGTCCGGCGGTGGCTGCGCGGGCGGGCTATCGAGCAGTCGGTCCAACAGCCAAACAGCGCGCTTGATCGGGTGTGAGTCCTCGCCATTCGAGTTCGCCAAAAGGAAACTGCCTTGAGCCAGAAGTCCGCCGCGGTGATTATCTGCCGTCAAAGCGACTCGTTCAAACGCGGCGCCTCTCGGGCCCGAGAGCCCGTAGTGCTCGGCCAGCGAACGGTTGAGCATAGCGAAGTCACTGTCAAGCAGTTGCAGGCAACTGAGGTCTTCGTCCAGGATGACGCCAAAGAACAGCTGCGTTTCGGTTCGCATGTCCGCCTTCAGGCTGTCGTCGAAGTTGGGATGGTGTTCGGGGTTCACCGCAATGCGGTCTACCGCGCCCAGATCGAACCACTGATTAGTAAAGTGCTGGACAAATTGTCGCGATTTGGGGTCCGCCAGCATTCGGCGAACTTCTGCAGCGAGCACGCTGTCTTGTTGCAACTGGCCGCTTTCGGCCAGCTCAAACAACCGCTCGTCCGGCATCGTGCTCCATAAGAAATAGGAGAGCCGCGACGCCAGTTCGTAATCGTTGATCGAGCGACGTCGTTTCGCCTTTTTCGGTTCCGGTTCCACAAGATAGAGAAACTTCGGGGAGACCAGCGCCAACGCTAATACTTCGCGGACAGTCTCGGCCAAGGTTTTATATTCCGGCCGTAGTTGGCGATAGAACGTCAGCATCATGGCGACATCGGAATCGCTCGGCGGATGGCGGTACGCTCGATAGAGGAATCGTCGCAAGACTTCGGCAACATACTCCTCCTCGGTGCTGCTGCGTGTGTCAAAAAAAATCTGCGAATGGCTGGCGGGCGGCCAACTCGTGAGAACTGGGCCTTCAAACTCGACCGACTCAATGACGATCACCGACTCCCCGTTAACGGAATCGACCGCGACTCGGTTCGCAGGTTCTTTGGCGCTATTCGATTTCTTGCCTTTTTTGCGTTCCTGTTTGAGTGGTTGTTTGAGCTTCGGCTGCTTTATCTTCTTTCCTGGCTTATCCGTTTCCAAGCCGTTGTAGATTGTGATCTGCAGGCCAGGAAACTTCGGGTTCTTGCCGGGTAAAGGAAAGTCCTCAATACGGGCGATGAATTCATAAGTTTGCGGATTGTCCTCGTCGTTCGTAACGTCCACAACCGCCACGTTTTTCTCAGGCGCTTTCACGTCGGCTCGCAGTCCCATCGCGATGCGCATTCGCGGGTAGGCCTCGCCAGTCGCCGCCACTGCGCTTGCGCGGACCCGAATCCTGACTTGCCCTTCTCGGGGGAATTCATCCATCCGGACCAGGAATCGTTCGCCGAGTTTCAGGCGACTGGATACTTCCCCTTTGACTCTGCGAACCTTCTCGCTCTTGGCGGCGCGATGGCTGTAGACCTTGGGCTTGGGGCCAACCACAATCGCTTTTCGCAGACCCTTGCGAGCCGCTTCAAGGAACAGCTCGATTTGCAAGGGCGAGATGCCCAAATCGGCGCCGTTATTCTGAAAGCCATCCTCTGAATTCGACTCAGGCGGAAAGTCGGCCGCGTAGTCGAGGTCGACGCCCAGCAGGTCTCGCATCGTGTTAGCGTATTCATAGCGAGTCAACCGCCTGAGCACCAATTGTCCGCCAGTGGCTTGCCGAACCTCTGCGACTTGGCGCAATTCGGCCGACAGCCAATCGACGACGACCCGCCTTTGCGTGTCCGTCAGGGGGGGCGCATCGTCTGGCGGCATCTCGCCCAAGTTCAGTTTGTTGAGAATGTCATGCCATGTCTCGGCGTCGGCGCCGCCAAGCAAATCTGCATTGAGCATGTCCATTCTAAAATCGCCCATAGGCTCTTTGGGTCCGTGGCAACCGTGACACCTTTTGGTCAGAACGGGACGGACATCGCGATCAAAATTCAGCTTGGAATCCTGCGCCGTCACGAGGGGAGTTGCACCGATGACCGAAACGAGCAACAACGCTAGACAGCATCTATCGCCTATCGGCAAGCGTCGAGCGAACAACATGGGGGGTCCTTAGTCGGAAATCAGTCGTCACGGAATCAAGCCCCCACCGCGTTCAACGCCGGGTTGCCGCCAAGCTGCGAGAAAAGGAGGAGCGTGGCGAGTCTTCCATGATAGCTAAATCCCCATGTCGGGCAAGATTCGACCCGCTCGGCTTTCGTGCAAACCTGCGCGCAGCCGGAGCCCACGCGGCGATGCTTTGGATTAAGATGTGCGCTGCCCTTTCCCACTCCTGTTGTTTCCCCTGCGCACCCAAGAGGACAACTATGCCTCGAATTCATTCGATTCTTTCCATCGCCATTCTTTCTTCGCTCACCTTTTGCAGCGCGACGAAGGCTCGTGGAGCGGAGCCGTCTGGCCAACTTCAGCGGGCGGCTCTGAAGATCAACGACGAGTCATTGCGCAGCCATATTCGTTTCCTGGCCGACGACTTGTTGGAGGGGCGAGGGCCGGGATCGCGCGGCGACGCGTTAGCTCAGAAGTACATCGCCGCAAAATTCGAATCGTTAGGCCTCAAGCCCGCGTCGCCCACGGGCGGGTTTCTACAGCCGTTTCCACTGATCGGAATCAACACGGACGACCCACCGACGATTACGTTTCGACACGCCGACAAGTCGCTGGTGCTCAAACGCGACGACGAGTTCGTCATGACAAGCGGCAAGACGAGTAAGGAAGCCGGGTTCGAAAACGCCGAGGTTGTTTTTGTCGGTTACGGGATGGTTGCTCCCGAGTACGACTGGGACGATTTCAAGGACGTGGATGTGAAGGGCAAAGTTCTGCTGATCATGAACAACGACCCGTCGAGTGATCCCGATCTGTTCGCCGGCAACCGCCGGCTGTACTACGGACGATGGGATTACAAGTACGAGATGGCAGCCAAGAAGGGCGCGGCGGGAGCGATCGTCATTCACACGACGCCTTCAGCGGGTTACCCCTATCAGGTCGTGCGCACGTCGTGGAACGGCGTGCAGTTTGAATTGGCTGATCGAAAAGGACCTCGTACGGAAATGAACGGTTGGCTGACCGACGATGCGGCCCATCGTCTCGTTGCCCTCTCTGGCAAAGACTTGGACACGCTGCGGGCGCAAGCCGAGAAGCGGGATTTTCGACCCGTCTCGCTGGGAACCACGTTGTCGCTGCAGATGACATGCGATGTGCAGACCAACGAAACGGCCAACGTTTTGGCGTGGCTCCCTGGAAGCGATCCTGAACTGAAGAAAGAGTCAATCATCTTCATGGCTCATCATGACCACCTCGGTCTGGCGCCTGCTCGCGACGATAGCGGCGACAATGTTTACAACGGGGCAGTCGACAATGCATCGGGCGTCGCGGCTTTGTTGGCCGTCGCCCAAGCTTGCGCTGATTTGGATGTGCGACCCAAGCGTTCGATCTTGTTTGCCGCAGTCGGCGCGGAAGAGCAGGGGCTGTTGGGTTCGGAGTACCTTGCCGCCCATCCGCCCGTCCATGCTGGCTACTTGGCCGCCGTGTTAAACATCGATGGCGTTGGAGTTCTCGGCCCCACGCGCGACCTCAACGTGATCGGCTTGGGCAAGTCGTCGATGGACGGCTATGTTGCCGGCGTCGCGAAATGGCAGAACCGAGTCGTCGTGCCCGATCAGTTCCCCGATCGGGGCTACTACTATCGTTCGGACCAGTTTAGTCTCGCCAAGATCGGCGTCCCGGGCGTCTACCTTCACGCGGGGATCCATGTGCGAGGCAAGCCGGACGGTTGGGGCAAGAAGAAACGCGAAGAGTGGATCGAAACGAAGTACCACCAAACCAGCGATGAGTACAGCGACGATTGGGATTTGCGCGGCGCTGTGGAAGACGTTCATCTCTTGTTCTACGCCGGACTCCAAGCCGCCAACGCGAAGACACGTCCAGCCTGGACCGAAGGCGACGAGTTTGAGGCGGCTCGCAAGGCGGCGCTCAAGAACCGTTAATGACATCGACAGCCATTGGCCAGCTGAAAGATCTTTTTGCTAGCCAATCCGCGGCATGGACGTCGCAGCGGTAGCGGGCAAACAGGCGTTTCGAACGCGGCTCAGAGCATCTAAACTATAGTGTTGGCGAGTTGCCGGATTCGTCTGTTATTTGCTACTTCTGTTGAAGGCGAAACATGTCATTGATCAACAAGGAACGCAGGTCGTTTTTGAGAGCGGCGGGCGTCTGTGTTGCGCTGCCGGCATTGGAATCCTTGCCCCTCGGGTTGTCGAGCCTGGGGTCGTCGAGCCGCGCGTCGGCGGCGGAGCAAGCTGGCTCGCCTCGACGGATGATCTGCATCGGGAACGAGTTTGGAATGTTCCCCGGCGCTTTCTGGCCGAAGACGTTGGGGGCGAAGTACGAAACGACGGCGCTGCTCAAGCCGTTGCAGTCTCATCGCAAAGACTACACGCTATTTTCGCACCTCGACCACGGGCTCAAAGGCGGACACTTTGCGGTGCACACCTTCTTGACCGGTGTGAACTCAAGCGACGCTCGCGGTGCGCCAGATGACGGTATGAGCCTCGACCAGAGGGCTGCCGAGTTCGTCGGTTCGCGAACTCGCTTCCCCTCGCTCACGATCGGTTCCGATAACGGGCTGCATGGCGGGTGCCAAATGTGTTGGACTCGCACCGGAACGCGGATCCCGCCGATCCAAGGGCCGCGCGAGTTGTTTCGATCTCTCTTTGTTGAGGACGATGCGAAGGCCAAGCGTCTTGCCGAAGATCGCATCCGGCTGCAGGGCTCAATTCTCGACGCGGTGCATGGCGACGCCCAGTCGCTCAAGCGAAAACTCAACAAGTCCGATGGAGCGAAGTTGGACGAGTATTTCTCTTCGATCCGCGATGTGGAAGCGAAGCTTGCTCTTGACCGTCAATGGCAGAGAATCGCAAAGCCGAAATCTTCCCTGCGCGAGCCAGCCAACCTTGGCTTGGCTCGCGACCTGCCAAAGATCTACGACTTGATCGCGCTTGCTTTGCAAACCGACTCAACACGCGTGGCGACGTTGGAGATCGGCGGAAGCTTTGTCGCTCGCGACTTGGGGATCTCCAAGGGCTACCATGGACTCTCCCACCATGGGCATCTCCCAGCCAATCTAGAGTTGCTTGTGCAAATCGAACTCTACCAGGTTGAGCAATTTGCACGTTTCCTGGAAAAACTGCGATCCATTCGCGAACCACAGAGCGACGCGTCTCTTCTCGATTCGTCCACGGTCCTGTTCGGCAGCGGCATGGGCAACGGCAACGCGCACACGAACCACGACCTACCGATCATCCTCGCCGGCGGCGGTTTCAGACACGGCGAACACAAGTCGTTTCCCTCCGCCAAACGACAGCGTGTTCCGCTGAGCAATCTGTTTGTGTCGATGTTGCAGCGATTTGGCGTGGAGACGGATCGTTTTAGTGCGAGTTCCGGGACTTTGACTGGTTTGAAAACGGCCTGAGTATGAACAGAATTTGGATCGAACTGCGAGTTCTCGCCAGGCAGAGTAGCCGCGTCTCTCTGGTCGTGTTGTTTTGTCTAGCCGCCGCGAATTTCGCGCCGCCGGCGACAGCCGATGACACCCAGCCCGCCACGTTTGCGAAATCGGTGCAGCCGCTTCTGAAGAAGTACTGCTCGGGCTGTCACGGCGCCAAGGAGCCGAAGGGTGAGCGGCGTTTCGACTTGCTCGAGAGCGAGATTCGCAATGACGAGAATCTGCTCGATCAACAGGACATCCTTGACCAATTGACGCTGTCGGAAATGCCGCCCGTTGATTCTGACCAGCCGACCGCGATAGAACGCCGCCAGGCAATTCGCTGGCTCACTGGTCAGATCGCCGAGCACTATCGGACTTCTAAGAGAGAAGACGCTCGCCCCTCCCTGCGGCGGTTGAACTCGCGTGAGTATCGGAACACGGTGCGAGACCTGTTTCACCTGAACATGACGATGTTCGACCCGACAACGACGTTTCCGCGAGACCAGACGACGCAGAATCTCGACAATGTGGGCGGCGCGTTGGTGACATCGGGCTATTTGCTCGCCCAATACTTGTCCGCGGCGGAGCAGGTTGTCGATCGAGCTTTGGAGCCGTTGGAGAAGCCGGCAGTTCAAACGTGGACGTTCCGCGATGGGTTTCGCCAGCAGCCGGAGATTGACCAGGTCCATCGGCGAACCAATCGCTTTGAACACATGACGCTGTACGACGTGATCGGGGCCGACAAGCATGAGGGCGCCTACGGGCCTATACACGCTTTCCGAGAAGGCGTTCCGTTCGATGGGATTTACGAAATCCGCATCAAGGCGGAAGCCCTGAATCGGCTCAATCCCTACGATCCAAAATTCTTGGGCCTCGATCCGAGTGAGCCTCTGCGATTGGGCGTTGTTCCTGGCGACGCCACGGTTGGGCCGCTGCACAAGCCGCAGCCCATCGAGCCGCTGCTGGCGGAAGTTGCTTTGGCCGATGAATCGAAATGGTACACCTTGCGAGTTTGGCTTGATGCTGGATACACGCCTCGGTTCGTCTTTCGAAACGGCCTCATGGATGTGAGAACGCTCTGGTCAAAACTGCGGAGACGCTACCCCAAGCAGTTTCCTGATCGCAAGAAGCCTGGCATTGTGGAATCGCGATTCAACGCGATCAAGTATGGCAAGCTGCCTCAGATTCACATCCATGAAATCGAAATCAAGGGACCTTTCTTCGAGGAGTGGCCGACGCTAAGTCAGCGCGTGTTGTTGGGCGAGAATTGTGAGGAGATTCTGCAGACCGGAGAGCTCACTGAAACAGAGATGCGAGCGAGACTCAAGGCAATCGCCACCGCGGCCTACCGCCGGCCTGTTCAGGCAGACGAAATCGACCGGATCGTCGCCGTGGTCAAGCAGCGGGCAGCGAGCGGTCGGTCATCGCTAGAAGCATTTTCGGACGGGCTGAAGACAATTCTCTGCGCTCCCAAGTTCTTGTTCCTCGAACAGGCCGAGGATGACCAGCTGCCAGCTACTGCTTTCGCTTCGCGACTTTCATATTTTCTCTGGTCATCGACGCCCGATGCGAAACTTGTGGAGCTTGCTTCGAGTGGGCAGCTTCAGAATCCTCGCGTGCTGCGGGAGCAAGTTTCGCGGATGCTGAAGGACCCGAAGTCCAACGCATTTGTGGATGGCTTTCTCGATGCTTGGCTTACCCTGCGGGACCTCGGTTCAAGCCCGCCCGACCGTGCCAAATTTGCCGCCTACTACCACCACGACCTCGGCTCCTCGATGCGGCAGGAAACTCGGCTCTATACTCGGCACATGATTGAAGAGAATCTGAGCGTGGGCAGTTTCCTGGACTCGGATTTTACGTTCGTCGACAAACCTCTCGCCAGGCTCTATGGGATTCAACCGCCCGAGGGCAGCGGTTTTCATCGAGTCCCCATAACCGACCGGCGTCGGGGCGGCTTGTTGGGCCAAGCCAGCGTGCTGACGGTCACCGCCAACGGAATCGACACGTCGCCTGTCTATCGCGGCATTTGGGTCTTAGAGAATATTCTCGGCTCGCCCCCTTCTGCTCCGCCCGATGTGGAGCCGTTGGATCCCGATATTCGCGGCGCCAAATCGATTCGCGAACAACTGGAGAAACATCGGATCTCGCCAGTCTGCAACGACTGCCACCGCAAGATCGACCCGCCTGGTTTTGCGATGGAAAACTTCGACCCGATCGGCCGCTGGCGAGACAACTACAGGCGCGGCGTTCCGGTTGACGCGTCCGGCACGCTGCCCAATGGCAAGAAGTTCAAGAACATCGAAGGGCTCAAACGCATTCTTGTGCAACAGAAAACCCGATTTGCCCGCGCTCTGACCGGGAAGATGCTCAGCTACGGCATCGGCCGAGGCCAAGTCCCGACCGATCGCCCGCACATCGATGCGATTCTCGAACAGATTTCGAGTAGCGACTACGGCTTTCGTGACCTGATCAGCGAGGTCGTGCTCAGCCAGCCTTTCCGTTCACCTTAGCTGGACAAAGTGTCTCGATGGGCGATTGGGGAACCGGGGCGAACGTCGAACTTTCGCAGATGGTTCGCCTGCAATCGCCCGCCAGTTGGCCTCGTGTCGGCGAAAGTGACTCCGGTACAACCTTGAGTTTCTGCTGAACCGGAATGCCGATTTTCTTCATTCGAATCTTGGCAATTTGCCGATTGACTGGTCCACACTCGCCCCAGAGCTGAGTTTGGGGCTTGCGGCTCCTCTCATTCAGCGTGGACGGAGACGCCGGATGAGACTAAAATGAAGGCGAAGCTGCAAGCCGGCTTTCCCACCTGACGATAGTCAAACCCTCCCGCCAAATCCACCTAGCCCACGCGACGATATGACCACACGTGATATCAATCGTTTGCACCGACACTTGCCATTTGCGATCGCGTTCGCCTTGGCCGCCTTTCTCTCCGCGGAGGCAGACTCGCCTGCCAGTGCGGCCGACCCCGTGAGCTTCGTGAATGATGTCGAGCCGATTCTGACCAAGGCCGGCTGCAACGGCGGCGTCTGTCATTCCAAGGCGGGCGGTCAAAATGGTTTCCAACTTTCCGTGCTTGGTTTCGAGCCCCAAGAGGATTACGAGCACTTGGTGCTCGAGGCGCGTGGCCGCAGGGTCTTTCCCAGCGATCCGCCGCGCAGCCTGATGTTGAAGAAGGCTTCTGGACAGGTTGCCCACGGGGGAGGCGTTCGGGTCGATGTGAAGTCGCAGGAGTACGCCACTCTTCGACGCTGGATTGCACAGGGGATGCCGCTCGCAATAGAGAACGATCGGGAACTGCTTTCAATCGAAGTTGATCCGACACGGGGATTGGTCCAGCCGCGCGGCAAGCAACAACTCAAGACAATCGCCATATACTCGGATGGCAGCAAACGCGATGTCACGTCGCTCGCGCTTTACGAATGTAACGACGCTGGCATGGCGGAGGTGACCGACACCGGTCTGATGACAGCGCTCGACGTACCCGGCAAGGTTGCCGTGATGGTGCGATATCAGGGACGAGTTGCGGTCTACAACGCTGCGGTTCCGCTCGGCGCTGATGTAGGAAGATTGCCCGAGTCGCGAAACTTCGTGGACGACTTGGTCTTCGCCAACTTAACGGAGCTCGGCATCCCTCCATCGCCCGTCTGTGAGGACGAAGTGTTCTTACGCCGCGTCTCGCTGGACATCGGCGGTCGCCTGCCGACCGAGGACGAGGCCCGAGCTTTCTTGGCGAGCAAGGATCCCGATAAACGCAAGCATGCCATCGACGCTTTGCTGAGCAGCCCTGACTATGCCGACTATTTTGCCAACAAATGGACCGCGCTGCTCAAGAATCGTCGAGACGACGCCAGTGATATAACGTCCAACTTTGCCTTTCATGCTTGGATTCGCGATAGCCTGCTCGCCAACACGCCGTACGATCAACTGGTTCGTGAACTCTTGGCGTCCACAGGCACCGTGATCGCCAACCCTCCCGTGGCGTGGTACAAGCGGGTCAAGGAACCGAAGCAACAGATTGAAGACATCGCCCAGCTGTTCCTTGGCGTGCGCATGCAGTGCGCTCAATGTCACCATCATCCGTTTGAACGCTGGAGCCAGAACGACTATTACGGACTGACCGCGTTCTTCAGCCAAGTTGGCCGCAAACCGACGGACACTCGCGGCGAGGATTTGATCTTTCACAAGCGCGGCGTCGCGAGCGCGAAGAACGTCAGGACGGGAGAGACATTAAGCCCGAGAGCTTTGGGGGACGACGTCGGCGAGATCAGCGCCGACCAGGATCCTCGCCTGCGACTAGCCAACTGGATGGGCGGCAAGAAGAACCCATTCTTTGCCAAGGCCTTGGTGAATCGTTATTGGAAACACTTCTTCAAGCGTGGTTTGATCGAGCCGGAAGACGATATTCGCGACACCAATCCGCCCACGAACCCGGAGTTGCTCGCCGCCCTAGAAGGCCATTTTCTTCAGAGCGGGTTTGACCTCAAGGAGCTCGTGCGAGTCATCACGAACTCGCAAGCGTATCAATTAAGCGCCAAGCCCAACGAACATAATTTGGTGGATGAGCAGAACTACTCGCGTTACTATCCCAAGCGGCTGCAGGCGGAAGTAATGCTTGACGCGATTGATCACTTGACGGAGGCCAGCACGACGTTCGCCAATCTTCCGGCCGGTACGCGAGCGATCGCTTTGCCGGACAACAGCTACAACAAGTCGTCTCCGTTTCTTCGTGTCTTTGGTCGCCCTGAGAGCGCCAGCGTCTGCGAGTGTGAACGTGTTCAATCGGCCAGCCTGTCGCAGAGTCTGCACCTGATTAATGCGGCCGGGATCAAGGCAAAGCTCCGCAGCGCGAGTGGCCGGGCCGCTCGACTCGCCAAAGACAAGCGGCCCAGTCAAGAGAAGGTCCGCGAGCTCTATGTCGTCGCTTTCGCGCGTCAGCCTCGCGCTGGTGAATTGAAGACGGCTCTCGATTACTTGGCGGGAATACCGAACGACGCGGCCGGCAAGCCGATGAACAAGACCCAAGCGGAACGCGAGAATTATCAAGACCTCGTTTGGGCGCTGATCAACACGAAGGAGTTTCTCTTCAACCATTGATCGTCTTGACGCCGCCCAGTGAAATGGTTTTAACGGCGCGATAATACAACGACTTTGCTCTCTCAAACCAGCCAGTGACTTCATGATCAACCGCAAACTTGCGACCCTCCTCGTTCTGTTCTCCCTGGGCTCAACGGCTTCCGCCCAGTCGGTCTGCCTGCCCTCGCCCCGGTTGTTGGCGACGATGCCGATGGGCGGCCAGGCTGGCACGGAGTTCGAAGTTGTCATTCGTGGCGACAGCATCGAGGATCTTGAGGGGTTGTTGTTCTCCGCTCCTGGAATCACGGCAAAGCCGAAACTTGCGGCGGATGGCAAACCAGAAGCCAATAAGTTCGTTGTGACAATTGCGGCGAATTGCCCGTTGGGGATTCACGAGGCCCGAGTCATGTCGCGCCTGGGCGTTTCTTCATCCCGCGTGTTCACGGTTGGCGCCCTGCAGGAAGTGCAGCAAACGAAAGCGAGTTTGACGGTCGCGACGGCCATGCCTCTCGCGGTGAATTCCGTTTGCAACGCGACGTCCTCCGCACGGGCGGTGAATCACTACTTGTTCGAAGCGGCCAAAGGGCAACGCGTTATCGTCGATTGCGCGGCGAAGGGCATCGATTCCAAGATGAACCCAGTGTTGATCGTGGCTGATTCCAAGGGGCGCGACTTGGTTGTTGAGCGACGCGGTGGGGCTCTCGATTTTACGGTGCCTGAGACGGGGGCCTACATCATCAAGGTCCATGAACTGACTTTCAAAGGCGGGGCCGACTACTTCTACAGACTCGCGCTCCGCCAATTGCCGGCTGACGCACCGGTCGTACGGCAACCGAGCACGCATTCGGTCAGCTCGTTTTCTTGGCCGCCGAGCAATCTGGCGGCCAACGCTTCGATGGCGGAGACCGAGCCCAACAACCAACACGCTCAAGCTCAAAAGATCAGCTTGCCGTGTGATATTAGCGGCAGCTTTTACCCCGCAGCGGACGTCGATAAGTTTGAGTTTACTGCGAAGAAGGGCGATGTTTGGTGGGTCGAAGTTGCTTCAGCAAGACTCGGGCTGCCGACCGATCCCTCGATCATCGTTCAGCGGGTCAGCCGCCAGGGAGGGGAGGAGCAGTTGACGGATGTCGCCGAGCTCTCCGATATCGCCAGTCCGGTGAAGCGGTCGAGCAACGGTTACTCGTACGACGGCCCTCCATACAACGCCGGCTCGCCGGACATTCTGGCCAAAGTGGAGATCAAAGAAGATGGCGTTTACCGCCTGCAGTTATCTGATCTCTTTGGCGGCACTCGCAACGACCTTGGCAACAAATACCGCTTGATTGTTCGCAAGGCGGCTCCTGATTTTGCCATCGTCGCCTGGGCGCTCCACATGGGTTTGCGAAATGGCGATCGCAACGCACTCTCTAAGCCGATTGCGCTTCGTGGCGGATCGACGATGGCGATGGAGGTTGTCGCGGTCAGACGGGACGGATTTAACGGCGAGATCGAATTGGTAATGGAAAATCTTCCGCCGGGAGTTAGCGCCGCTGGGCTCAAAATTCCCGCTGGAAAGTCGCGAGGCACGATGTTGCTGACCGCGGATCAAGATGCGCCTCGCGGTCGGAGTGTCGCCAAGTTCTTTGGGCGAGCAGTGATCGACGGGAAGGAAGTGGTTCACGCTTGCCAAGTGGCGTCTATGGCATGGCCGGTTCCCAACGCCTGGTCGGAGATCCCGGCGCCGCGACTTCTTGCCAATCTACCCGTCTCGGTTGGAAAGTCTGAGTTCGCCTCGCTGACGATTGCGGCGAAGGAGAACAAGGTTTGGGAGGCGACCGCTGGCGAAACGCTAAAAATCCCGCTGACCCATGTGCGTCGCGGAGAGTTTTCGGGCGCCACGATTGGGCTGAGCACTTTGGGCGCTGGATTCACGGGAGTACCGAAGTTCGAGCTCAAGATCGCGGACGACGAATCCGAAGTTGTCCTCGATTTGGGTAAACTGAAAACGCCGCCCGGTGATTATCTGATCGCTTTTTATGGCAGCGCCGTGGCCAAATACCGATACAATCCCAACGGCGTCATCGCCGCTGACGTTGCCCATCAACAGGCTCAACAAGCGGCGGCAAAGATCGCCAAGGAAGCTCAACTGCTTGCGGAAAAGGCGGAGACGACGGCTCCTGAGCAGCGGGCGACGGCTCAAGCGGCGGCCAAGGCGATGGCGGAAAAGAAGAAAGCGGCCGACGCGTTGATCGCGTCCGCGGCCAAACTGTTGGACGCCGCGAAACGAAAAGCACAACCCAAAGACATCGTCGATATCATTATCGCGGAACCTATTGCCATTCGCGTCAAACCTGCGGAGACAAAATGAGCAATCATCGGCACGCACGGTCATTCTGTAACGGTCGTCGCAGTTTCATGCGGCTTGGACTCGCCGGCATGGCAAGCCTCAGCCTGCCTGGCGTGCTGCGTTTGCAAGCCGCGAGCGCCATGCAGGGCGGGCAGGACAGCGGCGGGTCCAGCGCGGATCGAGAAAAGACTGCCGTGATCATGGTTTGGAAGCCGGGCGGCTGCTCGCACATTGATACGTACGATCCCAAACCGTTGGCGACCAGTGAGTATCGCGGTCCGTTCAGCACGATTCAAACCAAAGTCGCGGGGATGCGGTTCAGCGAACTGCTGCCTCGACAGGCGAGCATTGCCGACAAGTTCACCATCCTTCGCAGCATGCACCAGACGGCGGGCGGACACCCGGCAGGTTCGATGCAGATGTTCTCCGGCGATTCTGATACGCGCGATAAGCCGAAGCCGCGGTTGCCCGACTGGATGTCCGTCACAAACTACATCCGCTCGATGCAGGGACCGCGAAGAAATCCGCTGCCCACGTATGTCGGCGTGAGCCCCCCAACTTCGTACAACGGACCGGCCTATCTGGGCGACGCCTACGCGCCGTTTTCCGTCACTGGCGATCCTAACTCGCCAAACTTCGTTGTGCCCAACATTGGGCTCACTGACCAGGCCGAAGTCAAGCGACTGTCGCGCCGCTCGACCTTGCGGCAAAACCTCGACACGTTGGAACGAGCATTTGACAAGCAAGGCGAACTTGCGGCGCTCGACGAATTCGAAACGCAGGCGATGACCTTGCTGACCAATCCTCGCACCAAAGAGGCGTTTGACTTGAGTAAGGAGGATGATCGTACGCGTGATCGCTACGGGCGAAACCGTTGGGGACAGCAGTTGCTGCTGGCTCGACGGCTCGTGGAAGCGGGAGTGGAGGTGCTCACGAGCAGTCTTCACGGACCTCTTTGCGGCCGGGTCAGTAATTGGGACGACCACGCTGTCAATCACCACGTATTCGACGCCCTGCGATTCCGATCCGTGGCCTATGACCAAGCGGTTTCGGCTTTGATCGAAGACATCTACGAGCGAGGTCTCGACAAGCGCGTGCTAGTCGTCGTCACCGGTGAGTTCGGCCGAACGCCGAAGATCACGTACCAGCCAAGTACGGGAGCTGGAAACGCCAGCGCTCCGGCGGGCACCAAGCAACCCGGTCGCGATCACTGGCCTCGAGCGTTCTCGAATCTTTGGGCTGGCGGCGGACTTCAGACGGGACGCTTCATCGGCGCTACGGATAAGCGTGGCGAAGATTCCGTCGAACGACGATGCAGTGCTAACGACTTCCTGGCGACCATCTATCAGCACTTGGGAATCGACTCCTCCCGAGTCATGATTGAAGACTTCAATGGCCGTCCGACCTTGATCGTCAACGGCGGCAAGCCGATTGCCGAGTTGACAGGCTGACTTCGAGGATGGGGTCATTCATCTCGCATTGTTTTGGAGAGGTGGAGCCGAGCATGAAGAATCTATTCTCTAACTTTCCACTGAACTCACCGGAAGAACTGGCTGACAAGCTGTCGGGGAACCGCACCGTTCGCATTGAGCGGATTGTCTCTGCTGGCCACGCCAGCCCACCCGGATTCTGGTACGATCAGCCCGAGCATGAATGGGTGGTCGTCTTGAAGGGGGAAGCGGAACTGGTGCTTCAGGGCGCGGGGGATGACGCTGACCGAAGCCTGCGAATGAAGCCTGGCGACTGTGTCGATATTCCGGCCCATCACAAGCATCGAGTAGAATGGACCACACCCGACGAACCAACGGTTTGGTTGGCCGTCTTCTATGGCGACGACGCACCGAACGACTCGGCTGCTAATTGACGCCAATGGGGCCGCGGAGTTTGTCGGCAATGCAGTGACAGGTAGGAATTAAGAGCGAAGGCGCTGAGCTGCGAAAAGGTTATTCGTCAAGACTGACTAGCAAGTGTGAATCGAGAATGGCTGCCTTAGAGCAACAATATGATCGGCAGCAATTGTCCAACGGATATGAACTGGTGGACGGCGTCGCCATGCACGCCGAGAACGGCGCGCGTTTTCAGATCCCTCATGACGTGCTGAAGAAGTATGTCGCTGTTGGGTATTATGTTGAGGTGCGAATCGACTCGCCTCGTTTTTCGGCCCATCCAGACGCGCCGAGTAGCTGCACTTGCCCGCATTGCCACGAGAAGGCGACCAACCCGATTTTGAGTCACGATCATCCTGCGTCGCTGCTGCCTCTGCCCGAACAGGACGTGCCATCGCGCGGCTGGGGCGAGGATTTTTGGGTGAAAGTAAACGAGCGAGACGGCGACTTCTTCGAGGGCGCAATCGACAACCCGCTCTACGAATCACGCTTGCACGGCCTCAACGAAGGCGATTCGCTGCTTTTTCACGCCGATCATCTTCTCGCCGTGCATAGTATTCATCGCCGAGAAACCGTGCTCAAGATGGACGCCGCCGAACTCAAGCAACTCGCCCAATGGCTTGGTTCCCAAGATTGATGTCCTTGGAAATCCCCGGCCGCTGAGTGTTCGCGGAGTTACCTCTGTTCTGGCAAATATGCGAGTGGGCCGGCCACTGTGCGCACTGGCCCGGGATGACTTTGCCCTGCCTGGGAAGTAAGCTTTGAGAGTGGCCCCGTTTTGTTACCGGATGTTGACTGTTGAAAGGCGACATCAATGTATTGTTCTCTGCAAGCGCTTGGTATCCGTTCAATCCGCGGTCCTTGGCCATTGGCGCCCATGCTCGCGGCGCTGACGCTCTTCTTCACCCAGGTTGGGATTGCTCAGAACAAGTACCCGTCGGTGGCCGAGATCATCAAACGGTACGATGCTGACAAAGATGGCGAGCTGGCTCGTGATGAGGTGGCGAAGAGTTCCTACGCGCGTCAGTTTCCCAGGTGGGACGCGGACAGCAGCGGCAAGGTATCCGCGAAAGAGATTATTGCTTTCCGCAGTCGTTTTGGAATCGCAGCCGACGGTTCAATGCTACGGACAGAGCGCCCGGCTTTCTCGATTCCCGATCCGTCGGACCTGACCCGCGTCGACCGCAGCCATCGGCCATCGCGGCGCGATATGACGAACTCGGCGTTTGTGTTGCGGACCAGGCCGCACGAGGTTTCCGGTGAAAAGTACTTCATCTTGACCGATCATACTGCGTCCGCTTACATCAAGCAGCTCGAACAACTTGCGACTCGGCGCGATGGAGAGATTATTCGCGTCGATGATCTTGGGCTGCTGTACACACAGAAGGACGCCTTCGATGCGGTGCGATCACGCCTGCGCAAAGGCGGGGCCAAGTATGTCGCCATCGCGCCGACGATGAAATCGTTTCGAGAGAACATGTTGTTGTCGATGTGGGAGCTGCTGTCGACACTTGACGACGATCCTCAAATTGATGTCATGCCAGGGTTGCTGTTGGCCTCCAATGAAGTTGCGTTTGCGAAGCTGATTCAACAGTCGATCGAATTCAAGCCCATTGCCAAAGCCGAACTCAAACCGTTTGCGATCAGCCAGGTGCAACGCGCTTCGGAGACCCGTTCCTTGCAGAAGGCTGGCGTCTTGCGAAAGCAGTTTGCCAAGTCCGGTCTGACGACTCCCATCGTCGCCATCTACGGTTCACAGACCGACGACGCCCCCAGGCTCTCCGGCGATCAAGTCTGGAACCTGAAGGTCGCCGGCAATCGACAGTTCGTCAAGGATTTCTCATCGCCAATCCTGAAGACGCTGGACAATGCCAACCTGATCATTATGCATGGCCATGGGATTCCCGGTATGTCTTGCAGCGTCGATGTGGAAGGACTGCCTGGAGACCTGAGTGGCAAGATTCTGCTTTCCGGGTCGTGCTTTTCAGCTTCGCCGGTGAGTTCGGATCTGCCCAAGATGAGGCAGGCGCCTGGAAACTACAAAGTCGAGCAGCGCGACGCGTTTGTGATTCGCGCGGTCGACAACGGCGCCGTCGTGGCCTTTGGGCATCAGCGGTTGAGCTCCGGCTTCCCGCACTTGTACCCGGTACTCGAGTCGTGGATGAAGGGCGAAACGGTGGGGCAATCGTATCAGGAGCTGCTTAATGGCCTGATCGATCTGCAGCAAATGAAGGCAGGCGGTTTCGTGATCGATGACAAGCAGAAGAAGTCGAAGCGTCACCCGCAGAATCTGCTCTTGTACGTGGTGATCGGCGATCCTGCGTTACGGCCGCTGGCGAAGCTAAATCCATGAACTGCGTAGTCGCGACCGGGGGGCATGCGTAGGAAACTCCGTGTTGTGCAATCCAGCTGAAAGTCAAACAGAACTACATGCGCGATGAGAACTTGCCCAAGGCCATCGCCGAGGCGCCGCCCGCGTACGAAACGCTTCGTCGATCGCTCCGGTTGCTGCGTTCCTATTGGGTTCCGTTGGCGTTAACGGATATTGCCTACAAGGTGTTGGCATTTGTCATCTTGACGCCGATCGTCACATTTGCCTTTCGCTTATTCGTAAAGTTCTCCGGTCGGCCGGCGCTAGCCGATCACGATATCTTGCGTTTCTTCACGAGCCCAACGGGCTGGTTGTGCTTTGTTGTGGTCGGCGGTCTCTGGTTGGGCATCATGGCACTGGAGCAGGCCGCCCTGTTTCGCGTGCTGCAGCAGCGGCGTGCGGAGGGTCGCAACGGCGTGGTTGACTCGCTCAAGTTCGCGTTCGCGCGGAGTCGTCCGGTGCTGTTGCTGACAGCTCGCATCTCGGCCTACACGCTTGTGCTCGTCGCCCCGTTCTTGGCCGTCGCCGGAATCGTCTATTTATCGCTGCTCGGACAACACGACATCAATTTTTACCTCGCCAAACGACCGCCCGAATTTCTTTGGGCGGCTGCGTGCGGAGCGCTTATCGCTTTTGCGATGGCTTGCACACTGTTGCGTTTTCTTGCCGGTTGGCTCTTTGCCTTTCCTCTGGTGTTGTTTGAAGGGTTTAGCTCCACCGAGTCGCTGCGCGAGTGCCGAAGTCTCAACCGATCCCATCGGTTTCGACTCATCGCGTGGCTGGGCGGCTGGGCGCTCTTGATGGTCGTGATGTCAAGTGTTGGTACGTGGGCCGTTGGTCTGATTGCGCGAACGGCGGTTCCAGCTGTGGCCACGTCGTTGCCCATCCTGTTGCTCGCGATTGGGGCAACGGTCATTGCCTGGATTGCGGTGAGCGTGGTGCTTAACTTGCTTACCTCCACGTCCTTTGCAGCCCTGTTGTTTACGCTTTACAGCAATCTCGGAAGAGGCGACCCCGAGCCCGAAGATCTGGAACCGATCGGCTCCCTTGCAGTCAACGTGACTTGGACGCGGCTTTTCATTGGAGCCGTCGCGGGCGCCGTTCTGTCGTTGGCAACCGGCGCGTTCTTGCTGGAATCGACTCCGATGGAGGACCAAGTTGAGATCACTGCCCATCGAGGCGCCTCGACCTTGGCTCCCGAGAATACCCTGGCCTCTGCCAGAGCGGCCATTGAAGTCGGAGCTGATTGGGTCGAAGTCGACGTGCAGGAAACGGCTGATGGGCATGTCGTTGTGTACCACGACGCGGATTTCAAGAGAATCGCCGGCAACGAACTCAAGATCTGGAACGCCACGCTGGAGGACTTGGAGACTATCGACGTAGGCGCTTGGTTCTCGCCAGATTTCAAGAACGAGCGCGTGCCGGAACTCGAACAACTATTGGAAACTTGCAAGGGGAAAGCCGGCGTGGCGATCGAGCTGAAATACTACGGCCACGAGGTTGATTTAGAGCGCCGAGTGATCAAGATCATCGAGAAGTTCGATATGGAATCGGACGTTGTGATCATGTCGCTCAATCGAGAGGCGGTCGAGAAGGTGCGAAAGCTCAGGCCTACGTGGCGAGTAGGGCAGTTGGCGGCTGCGGCGATCGGTTCGCTCCAACGTGTGGATGCCGACCTCCTTGCCGTCAGCGCGGGAATCGCGTCGCGACGTTTTATTCAGGAGACCCATGCCGGGGGAAGGCAGGTTTTCGTTTGGACGATTAATGACGCCGTCACGATGTCGATGATGATCGGGCGCGGCGTCGATAATCTGATCACGGACGAACCGGCCCTGGCCCGCAAGGTGCTGGAAGATCGCGCCAAGCTGGGCGTGGCGCAGCGCGCCTTGCTGGGAATGGCTGAATGGTTGGGCGTTCATCCGCGAATTGAGAAGCAATGAGATCGGGCGTGCGGCAAGCAACTCAAGGCGCGTCGCATTAGTCCGGCATTTCGTAGACGACGATCTTGCCGGACTCGTAGACGATACCGAATCTCCCGGCGATCGGAGCGGCAAGAACGGCGATCGGCTGAGTTCGTTCGATGGCGAATTCGCTGACCAACTTCATCGCTCTCTCAGACGTACTGTAGACTTGGCACTTGCCCCGGCTGGCCGCAATCAGAAATCCGGCCCGATTGATGCAAGCGACCGGGGCGTGCATCTCCTCAGCGAACCCAAACTGCTGGTGTCCGCCATCGTCCCAGAGTATTGCGCCGCCTCGCTCGAACGTCGCCACTATCCGAATGCGAGTGTTGGGCGCGGATCCAGCAAGCGATTTGATCTGTTGGGGAAACCTGATTTCATCGACGGGCTTGGCCTTGTCGTAAATCAGCATTCTGTTGCCGATCGCCAAGTAGACTCGATCGCCACGAGCATGTAGCGGTGCTGGTAGGGCGACTAGGTTCTCTTCGTCGTTCGACGCCAACTCAAGCAGATCGACGTGCTCAGTCGATATCAATTCGCCATTAGGTCCCACCGCGATCAGCGCGAAGCCTGGCCCGCGATCTTCGAACAGCCACGTCACGCCGTGCGAGGTCCTCGCGGCGCCCAGAACTTTGGATGACATGCCACGAATTGCGCCGACTCGCGTTAGCGCCGGGCAGGCGTCGGACGGGTCGAATGGTGTGTCTTGTTCAGGTTGGGGGTCGTTGCCGATTCCGTGTGCGAGCACGAAGTCCTCTTTGAACGGGTTGGCGGCGAGGATAATCGGCCCCTGAGTGAGAGTTCGCCAGGAGGCCAACCCGTCGGGGGCGCCCCAACTGCACCGGGCCACTGCCAGGTTACTTCCAGCTGAACCTGCAACATAAATCGACTCCCCGCTGCTGACCGCAGTTTCCCATTGCTGCTTCGCGACAGGGATGCTGAATGAATGCACAACCTGAGGCGCCACGGTGTTGCGAGTCTTTGGCGGAGGGAGGGCGTTGTTCGCGGGACTTTGACTCTGAAAGCGTCGGCAATCGCGACCGAGCAAGCGGTCTTTGGGTTCTAGTCGAGCGACGGCGTTGAGCAAACGAGTTGTGTCGAGCTTCGACGCGTTAGAGAGCTGCCGCGAAGCAAGAGCCCGCGCGCAGTCCGCAGCCTGTTCCTGAGTGACGCGATCAGAATAACCAGTGGCTGTGTCGGCGAGTATCTCGGTCAAGTCGAGTTCGTTTTGTTGCTGTGGCACGCGAAAGCCCTCAATCCACTTCCGCGTCGCATCGTGACGGCCGGAACGCGCGAACAGCGCGAACAGTTCACGGAGGCAGCGACTCGACTGAGGCGAATGCGGCCAGCCTGACGAGAGCGCCTCGATCGCCTCGTCTGTCGCATCGAGTTTCTTTTCCAGCAGCCCAGCGGCCGCGAGCAGGTCGCCCCGGGCACGATGTTTCTCAACGGCCAAGCGGTATTGGCGACTCGCGCTTTCGACTTGTTCAAGTTTCGCATGCAGGTCGCCGGCCGATTCGTGCTCCTTTAGCTCCTCGTAAATATTGATCGCCTCAGTCCAGAGTCCTCCTTGCTCGAGACATCGCGCCGCGTCTAACGGCCGTTGCAGCCGCTTTCGGTAGAGTACAGCAGCTTCGCGCCAGTGGCGGCCTTGGGTAAGTGCGCCGGCGGCTGCGTGGAAGTCACCCAGGAGTTCGGCGAAAATATAGGCAGCTCGACGATGACGCCCCAGTTGCAATTCTCGATTGGCCAACTCGCGATAGCGTGCCGTGAGTCGAAGATGGTGTTCGTAGGGAAGGTCCCATTGATCCGCCGTCCCACCACCTCCCAGTCGACCGAGATGAAAATCCGTTGATCTCTCCCTGAGTCGATCGCCTGGCGGCGCATTGCCTCGATGGGCGTCGCCAGCCAAGGGCAGCGCGTACCGCAGGCCCTGATCGGGGTTGGTCTCGAGCAAGTGCATCAGACGTTCAATCTCCTTGTTCCGCGCCGCCTCAAGCCCTGACGCGTAGCCGCCCAATTGTTCCTCGGCCCAGTTTTCAAGTCGGTTGACCCAAGTTTCTTGGGTGCCGGTATGTGGTACTTTTTTCGTGAGCCAGCGGGTGACATTTGCGACGAATCGCTTGCCTTGTCGCGCCGCTGAATTGAACGCGCCGCTCGTGGGTTCTTTGGGGCTCGGCGGAAGTTCAGAAAGAGAGTCCGTTTCCGTATTGATGTCGTCTCGCCCGTCCTCCAAGACGTCTTCAACCGTTGGATGATGCGATGGCGTCAACGCAATCAACCGTTGCGAAAGGACGACGCCCGGTTGCGCGAGCCCCCAATCCAGCCTCCGTCGATTTTCTGTCTTTAGCAAGTCGGAAACGAGCAACGCATCGGACGATTCAAATGCCGCCAGCCCAGACGCCGGGTGCCAGAGATAGCTGTATCGCGCCACAAGGAGCGAATCGAGTTCCGCGTCTGAGACGCCTGGGTCGAGCCAACCGTCCACGGGCAGAAACAGCCGACTGCCGATTCGCCCAAACGGAACGCAGCGCCTCGACGCGCCCCAGGCAGATGGCGAACCCTCTGAAGACGTAATCAGCACGCCCACTGTGGTTTGGTCAGATGCCGAGCGCGGCGTCGGCAGCAAGCGGATCGACCCATGGGCGATGTTCCAAGCGGAAATCTCATCGAGCCATCCTGCCGGATTACCCGCGAGATACCAGGCCGCAGTCTCGCGGAGGACTCGCGGAGCGAAGCGTAGTTGCAGTGGCGCCTCAATCATCGTAGTTGCTCGACAAAAGCTCGAATGGCTGAGTTATAGATTTCTTCCTTCGGCGCACTGGTCTGGTCCCCAATCAAGTAGCGGAATCCCCAAAACCTTCCATCAGAACACCAGCCCGATAACTCGCCGTCGGCCAGCACGATTGACGCTTCCGGCACGGACCGATCGCTGCTCTGGAGATGAAGCAACCCCCGTGAATCCAGATAGGCGCGGCTACCGTCGCCCCAAGTCGCCACGGAGACGTTGTATCCCACCACCAATCCGGGCACTGGACTAAACGTTTGCTTCTCGGCGCCATGCTCGAACTGTGCTGCCTGCAAGCGAATGCAGTTTGATTGCGAGTCGAAGTGGATCGTCAGGTGGTGTTGCTTCCTTGAGACCAATCGGAGGGCGCCGCTGCTGTCGGCATAGACGCAGATGAACCGGTTGCGATGGCCTCGCGGACATACGATGCCGCCGAATGACTCGGCAAGCAAGTGTGGTTCGCAATACGCTGTGCTTGTTGTGAGCTTGTCGACGTCGACGACATCATATTGATCCCCGTGGGTCCGTGACAGCGGTGGTTTCTTCACAACGATCTTGCTTCCGTCGGCCGCGATCGCCTCCACGGATGGGCGCGGATTGATTGTAGGCAGCGTGCGCAGGCTTTCGGTCGCTGAACTGTAGAGGTTGCCAGCTTGAGTAATCCCAATCGGACCGTCGACGCCCTGGCGATCAAAAAAGGTCACCATTTGGCGATCTTGGCCTCGGAGCGCGCTGCTGATCGGAATCAATTCGAGCCGGCCTGTTCGGCCGTCGAACGACAGTCCATAGAATTCTCTCCGCCGATGATCGTAGAAGAATCGGTCACGCAACCACGTCAGCGCCGGTGGCATTTTCAGCTCGTGCAGTAGACTGCCGGACGAGGCACTCAGAACATCGATTGACCTCTTGCCGATGGCAAACAGAGCGCCGTTGTGGCCGCAGATACACTGAATGGACCGGTCGCTGACTTCGAGTTTGGTGATCAAGCACGTTCGCTCTTCGACGTCAACTTCCACGATGTGCGGGTCCCCGGATCGCAACTGGCCCACGACCGCCAAGACCTCCCCCTCCGCCGTTGCCATGGATCTCCAGAGAAGGGCGCCCTGGGGCATCTGATCGGAAAGCTGCCGACCTCCTTCGTTTGAATGGGTCCACAACATGAGCCTTCGGTCGCTCGTAATTGACAATGCACCGAACGGATCGATCCGCCAAGTTCGATTTGGATTGACGTTGTGGCTGAGTAACAACGGAAACGGCTCGGCTCGAAAGATCGCGGGCAACTTGTCCGCCCAATCTCTGTTAATCGAAACGGTCGCTTCGCGATTCTTCGTCCGCAGCAACCCGTCGAGGTCCAGCGTGGCGTGGCGTAGCAGCTTCCTGCCGCGCAGAGTCTGTTCGAACAGCCGAAATTCTCCGCCCCGGTTGACGGTGGCAATGTGCATCGGGAGTGCATCTTGCTCGACTAACATTCGTTGGAAATCTCGGTCTGTCATCACGTCGTCGGTGGTAACAAGCACTGGCTCCGCAAGACACTTGGATTCTGACATCGCGAACGCGAATGCGTCCAGCGATCGACCTGGATGCAGATCGGGTTCGAGAGCCGCCAGGTGATCGACGACGCCTTCGCGGGTTGTCAAATCGACTCGCGCCACACCGTCCCGCTTGGCGCGAAAGGCGACGATCTCAGTGTTCGCTTCAGTCGTACAGGAAAGAGCCAAGGCGACGGCGGTGGAGAAGATACGAGGAATCCCCCACGAACGAATGCCGCATTCAAGCAATAACGCCCGTTGCTGCGGCGGCGTGCGCGGCGGCGACTCGCGGCGAAGGTACATCGCCTCATTGACGGCCACCCGCACGGCGAGCGTCAAGTCATCGTGGGCCAATTCGCTGAGCAGCAATCGGTCGAGCGGTCCGCGATTGGCAATATCGGAAACGCCGCCCACTTGAAGCTCGTCCTCCTCCGCGATCGCTCGAGGCAATGTCACTGCCGCCATCAGATTCATAGCCAGCTGAGCGAGTCCCTGTAGCTCCGAATCCTCTTTCAAGTTAGCCAACAGTTTGCGGATGCGAGCCGCTGGCGGGAGCTCCAGATCTGCTGCGCCGGGCGCTTGATCCAACCCCGTGGTCCGCCGCAGCCTCAGAGTTTCCGCATCGACTCGCTTCAGGCCCATCTGCAGACAGCGGAGATCATGCAACAGCGCCGACGGCTCGTAACGTGGCACTACCGCGCCCGGCGGAGCGTCAAGAACTTCGCCCATGCCCTGACCCAACCTGCCAACCATGTGGCCGACGATTGCGTTTGCCTCTTTCGCCGAGGCGATCTCCCCCAACCCTTCGAAGACGACCTCCGCAAGAACTGCCTTCGCCATCGTTGTCGATCGAAGTGCTGGATCGAGTTGACTGACTGCTCGAAGACCTTCCATGACATTGTTGAGCGTATCAACGTGCTTCCACGCCTTGTAGGAGCGTTTCAGGCAACTGGCTAGGATGCCCCTCTCATTGAGTTCCTCGCCGCTGTCGCGAGTTGCCGAGAGCAGCATCAACAACGGCGCCAAGGCCGGCAATCCGTTTGGCGCTAGGTGCTCAAGAACTTGCACGAGCTCGGCTCGGAAGACAATCGTCCGACCGTCGATCCAGGTGGCCACCTCGCCCGCGTCGTCGCGCCATTCCCAAAAGGCATCGCGCGGCGGATTCAAGTAGTCTCGGGCTGTCTTCAAATCATCGATCATGTGTCGGTCGCAGCCTCTGTCGATTGACGTGCAGCCGAACGCGAGGCGCGGGCGAAATCGGTTCCGTGGATCAAATCCCAGCTTCCATCGGCGTGTAGCAAGGCGAGATCATCGCCCTCCAACTGAATGACGGCAGCCAACACATCGGCGTCAACGCGGGGGCGCCACGCCCAGCCTGCTTCAGCCGCGATTCCGCGCTGCTCGACATAGCGAACCCCCGCGATTGGCGGCGATGGCGTTCCTCGAATCACGGTCTGACCGTCATCGCTAATCGCAAATGACAAGACATCAAGCCGGACTTGCGGCGCAGTCAGCGCGTAGTCTCGCCACGCTCCAACCGAAGTTAGCAAGACATTGGCCTCGCTCGCGACGCCTCCGCGGACCATTTGTACGGCCAGTCGGTCGGGCGCGGCGCCGCCGAACGCAGGCGGGCTGATGGCAACCTGCATCCAGGTTGCCAGATCGGTCCAGGAGATATTGGGAAGATAGCCCGTGGGCGTCAAGCCGCCGAACTGGACAAGTTGCTGGTCGGGCAAGACGTTGAATCGCATTCCGGGCAAAGTGCGAAGCTCCCGATCTAACTCGTCCGACGGGTTGGCGACGCGAACCCACACGGTGTCCTCGCACACGCCAACTTCGACGCCCGCGCGGCGTCGCAGTCGACCCAGACTTGCCGCGTCAGAGTGCTGCATGGAGAGTATTTGTTCGCCACTCATGAGTCACCCCGTTGCGAACCGAGCAGGCCGTTTACCTTGGCTTCAAGAAACTCCCGTTGCTGGCCGTCCCGCACCCATTGGCAGCGCGTGGCCAGAACACCCAGCTGATCTTGAAGGTAGGCCTGTTCAGCTGCGTCAGGCTGCGAGTCGAGCTTAGCGGAAATCTGTTCGAGGTCGCGCGCCAGTTGTTCTGCATCGGGCGTTTCATCTTGTTTCGAACGTGGGTGTCCGGTCGCCTTTTCATCGTCGTTGGCGCCCTCCAGAACCTCTCCGACAATCGTTGCCAGCACATCTTGCTGCTCCTCGGTGTCCCAGATGTATCGCAGCACCCACATATCGGTTGTGTTCACGGCAAGTCGTCCGCAAAGCAAGGCGCTAGCCGCGAGCATTCGCTGCAATCGCACGGCTCGGCGGTCGGAGAACATAATGCCGGCCCGTCGCAGTCGCTGAACCAGTTTGACGTAGCTCGCTCGTACGTTGGAGAAATCGACGGTCCACAAAAGTCCATGGAGCTCACGAACCTCGGCAGCGCTGATCGTTGTCGTTCGATCGCCGCCTGCTCCGTCCAGTTTCCATCCGGCGACAAGGACGTTGGCCAGTTCATTCGGTTCGACGTTGTCACAGCAAACTCGAAGCAGAAAGCGGTCGAACAGGGCGCCAAGAGCGTCGTCTTCCGGCAGGCGGTTGCTGGCGCCGACGACCATCAAGGTGGGCAGGTTGCGTGTCTCGCGGCCGCGGCGGAAGACGCGTTCGTTGAGCACCAGCAGCAAACTGTTGAGAATCGCACTGTTGGCGTTGAGCAACTCGTCCAAGAAAACGAACGACGCCTCGGGCAACATCCCCTCGGTGTTCGTAACCAGTTCGCCCTCGCGCAGTTTGCGAATGTCAAACGGGCCGAAGATCTCGTTGGGCTCAGTAAAGCGGGTCAGCAAGTAGTCGAAGACCCGACCTTCGATTCGCCTCGCGAGCTCCTGCACCAAAGCGCTTTTGGCCGTGCCGGGCGGTCCCAAGATGAACAGGTTTTCTCGGGCAACCAGGCTGATCCCCAGCAAGTCAATAATCTCGTCCTTGCCGACGAAGGCTTGCTTCATCGGCTCAAGCACTCGCTCGCTAAGCCTGGCGCCGATTTCAAGTCGCTGGTCGCCATTCGCCTTGCCGTCTGCTTGGGTGTTCGCCTCGTTGCTCGTGTCACTCATCGCAAAAATCCCACACGTTTCGTTTTCTAGGTGTCATTCCGCACAAGTTCGTCGTGAAGGCTTTGAGCCAAGTTGGGGTAGAGCCCAATAGCCTGCTGAACCAGTTGCCTCACGCCTTCATCCTTCAGCCTTGACTTGTCGACCTTGGCGATAACGCGATCGGCGTACAGTTGCATGAGACCGGCATGGTTGCGGAAACCACTTAAGTCGACCGGGTCGACGTTCGGCATGCCAACGGACGAGAGGGGCCATTGGCGAGCCCAGCGTTTAAGGTGTTCGAGTAGTGGATCTTGCTCGGCCGCTGAACTGGCAAACCTCGCGACATCGGGCAAGTAGCGAAAAACCAGATCGACCGAATAGTGAACCTCCGCTGTGATCGGCGATTCGTAGTTGTCGCCCAGCCGGGCATGCAGAGTCTCTTCGCCAATGTCTCGGTCGACCGCACACTGGCAGGCGGCATAGAAGTGTCTCGCCGCCCACGCCGCTGCGCCGAGCCCGAATTCAGGCGCTGATTCCGGCATGTTGAGGCGGTGGACTTGCTCGTGTTCCCTCAGAACATCGTTGCCAGCTTCCAATTCCTGGTCCGTTGGCGAGTCGGCTGGCACACTGACTTGGCCCTCTGCGAACAGATCGGATAGGAATTCAGCGTAGCCCATTCAATAGCCCTGTCCGGAGTTCAAGTTTCGGCGGAGATTCATCCCCCGCTCGACGCCTCGTCTATCGTATAGGAGATGTTCGGCCTGGTCAGGTTCACGGCGAAACAACATTCGCCGTTGCCAGGTCAGCGGCGCGAGGCTCTCTAAGACTTCCACTCGTAGTCGCTTTGCTTGCGGAAGCCGGAGATTTCGATGGACCCATTGTTGTTGAGTCGCATGACCGAATAGCCGCTGCTCTCGGCGCCGGTCCCCTCCACCATGGCGACAAGCGTGCAGTAGTGAATCCCTTTGATCTCCTTCAGATCGTTCTTGTGGCTGTGGCCCTGGAAGACAGCCAGCACGTTCCCGGATCCCTCCAATAGTTTACGAACAGCCGGGGCGTTCTTGACTCCGTAATGGTTGCTGACGTCGAGACGTTGGTGGGCGAACACGATGGTCTTCTTCGACGTACCCTTCAAGTCGGACTTGAGCCAATCCAGTTCGTCCGCCGAGATGTTGGGATCGGTCCAGACGAAGTTCTTTCGCCCGTAGGGTTCTCCGTCGCTGCGGAAGCAAGAGTCGAGCACGATGAAATGGAAGTCGCCCTCGTCGAACGAGTAGTACGATTTCTTCTTCTCGACTGTATCGAGAAACTCCTCTTTCCTAAGCGTGTGGACGCAGTGGTTTCCCAGCACGTAGTGCCGGTTCTTGCAGATGGCCGAGAAGTCGCGATTGATCCGCTTCAGGTATCCAAGTTCTTTGGCGACTGAGTCGGCTGCATCGACAAAGTCACCCAATTCGACCAGCATCGTCAGTTTGTCTCGGCCGAATTGTTCGGCGGCCTCGGCCAATTTGTCGGGCGACTCCCGGTAGTGGCGCGAGCCAGCAGGTGGCTTGTCGGCGTAGTGTAGGTCGGTGACCAGGCCAACATGCAGCGGGGGCTCCTTCTCGCTGGCGGCGGCTCTAGACGCGTCGAAAGTCGCGGTCGCGAGCAGTAGCGCGCTTCCTTTGATGTAAGCTCGTCGATCGATTTGGACCGGCTGTTGTTTGTCGTGCATTATTGAAATCTCCACTGTTACGGTTTCTTTGTCACTCTTTTTCGCGCAGCGCGAACCAAGCTTGCATTTGATAGCTGCAACGGCATTTAGTGGATCCATCCGGGACGAGCACAAGTCCGCCTGCGGGAATTGCGTTGATCCAGCAACTGGTGCGAATACCGCCATAGTTCTCGGTGCCGGCAGCTCGCGACATGTCGAGGTAGCCCAGGGTTCCGCTGCGGAAGAGCATCATGTTAGCGCTGGCGGAAATTTGTCCGCAGCCATATGAGCGATCGAGTTGGAAGGGCTCTGGCTTGCCGCTCTTCAGATTCCAGGCGCCGCCTTGGGCGTAGACGATGCTGTCGTTGATAATCGGCCGAGTCTTATAGTCCGCTTTGGCGTCCCAAAGTCGCTGGCCGGTCGCGGCGTCGAGCGCGGCGATACGGCCGCCGATCTCGGACGGCAGCTTGAAGAAGCTGTGCCTGACCGCCTGGTAGTTCATGAGGACGACGCCATGCTCTTCGCTCACCGCGAGTTGCGTCCCAAAGATGTCATCGCCTTGACGCCATCGCTCTTCCCCCGTTGCGGCGTCCAAGGCGATCAGGTACCCGGCCGGCTGTTCTTCCGGTTTGAGTGGCGGCTTATGCCGGCCGTTGCGGCGCGGGTTGGTAATTCGATCCGCCATGACCAGTGGACGATCGACCAAGTAGACCGTACCGCCGGCGATGGCGATCGCGTTGTTGCGAATCGAATGTTGCGGCTGATGATGCCATTTCAATTTGCCGCTCTTGGCGTCCAGGGCAAACAGCGACTTCGATTCGGTGAATAGTTTGCTGAGTTTGTAACGCGGGCTGACCGTGTGCTCTGCGTTGGCCACGCTGCCGAATAGGGCGCCATCGCTATAGGCCACGTACCCCCAAGCGAGGCCTTTGGCGCCGCCAACTGACGGTGTCTGAAATTCAGCCAGTTGTTTCCCCGTGCGCAGGTCAATCCGCAGACAAGTTGCCTTCGCCTTGATGTAGACACTATCGCCGCCGACGCAGAAGTTGCTTCCCGTCTCTCCCACTCCCACGTCGTGATGAATGCCGTCGTAGCTTCGCAAGTTAGCGTCCAAGCGAAACGTCCACATCGTGCGGCCGTTGTACGCGTCCAGGGCGCACAGCCCATCGACGCCGCCCACAATCATCACGCCTTGATGGAACAGCGGGGCGGGGCCTTGGCCGTGCCGGTTGGGTAACTCGAAGTCGACGTCGCGAAACCAAGTCATCTCAAGTGGTCCCTTGACCAGCCGATCCATGGAGCAGATGGTGTTGGCGGGATTTGCGTTCTGATGAGTCCAGCTTCCTGCGCCTTCCAGCTCGCCTCGAACGCTGACGGTCATTTCGTCCAGCGGGCCAAGGCAAACGGCGCCGCCATAGGGCCGCTGCAATCGTTGCGACTCATTCCTGATCTCCTTGCCCGCCCGTTGGTCCAGCGAACCGGATGAAATAACCAGATTGGCGAACTGCTTGGGCAGATTTGTCCTCGCGGGATCGGCTTGCAAGACGGTGATTCTCATGCCGTACAGTCCGGCCTCGGCAAGTCGGCGTCGCGTCTTCGCGACGGTCTCTCGGTCTGGCTGAATCGCATAGATGTGCAGGTTGGTTTGCTTTGCCAGTTCCACGGCTAGTTGCCCATTGCCGCAGTCCAGGTCGACACAGAACCCGTCTGTAACGCCCGTCTGTTTTACAATTTGGGCCGCGGCTTGGGCGTAGTCGATTGTGGACTTAGAGCCATCTTGGGCCGCTCTGTTTTCTAGCGACTCAACTTGGGCATCGCGAATCGGCTCGCCATCGAAACAGTAGACGACTCCCTTGTCCGTGCTGACGATGAGCCTGCCGTTCGCGTAGGCCATGCCGAGCGCCCGGCCATCGACCTTGTGGGACCACCACGTGTTTCGTTGCCGCGAGTAGTCAATCGCGCAGACTCGACCGTCTTCGCCGCACACCGCATCGCTTCCGGTGATGATGAAGTTCAGCACATCGCGTTCGCAGCCGACGAGTCGCGTCTTTTCAAGCGCTCTCGTCTCGACCAGCTTCCCTTTCCGATCTGGCCGTTTGACGTCTTTCCAGCGATACTCGCCCAAGGAACGGCCTTCGGCTCGCATGATGCCCTTTGGCGTGGCCACTGCGAGTCCCATGCCTAGTTGCGAGACGAGATCGCCTGATTGCTGGTCAAACAGGCAACCTGAATTGAGTAGAAAGCGGTCGGTAAGCATCGCCCAGGATCCGCCCCGCTGCTGGTTCTTCTGCAGGTGGTAGTACTGCAGTTTTCCGCTTGCTCGTTCAAACACGGCCGGCACCGCACGTCCTGTTGGTATGAACAACTGCTCGTTGCTGGCCAGTAGATAGCCTTGGGCCGAGACGCCGCTCTTGGCTTGAGCTCCGCCGTGGGGTTGCGGCATATCGAGTCCGCCGGTGCGATCGTTGGTCCACTTGACGTCTCCCGATTCTGCATCGAGGGCGTGTAGGAAGACGCCGTCGCTCGGCCAGATTCCCGCCGCGAAGTAGACCGTGTCGTCGATAACCACGGGCCCGCCTCGCGCCGGCCAATGCGAAGTGATTCGTTCATTGCCTAAGATCCTTCTCGCATCGGGCCCGCCGCGATGTTTCCACAGCATTCGCCCGCTCTGCAAATCGACTGCGTATAGCCAGCCGTCGTCACTGGCAACGAACAGACGGTCTTGCCATCCGGTTGGGGCAAATCGAATCGGACCGTCGCTGTAGAACTCCCAACGGACGTTGCCCGAACTCGCGTCGAGGGCGACGACCTTGTCCTCCGCCGAACTGCCGAAGATCACCAACTCGCCCATTACAATCGGCTGGTAGGCAAAGTCAAAGTGCATCCGCTGCGATCTCGGCCAAGCCGGTTGGGGCGGATGGGCCGAGTGGTGGGTCCACCGCAGCTTCAGTTGATTGGGAAACTCCTCCGACGTATAGCCTGATCGGGCATGATCGCCGCGATACGTTGGCCAATCGGCTCCGTCAACTGGCTTGGATGTGAAGCTCGAGCCGATCACGGCCATCGCCGCGCCTAGGACAACGGCGCACCGCCGTGAAGATGCAGCTGCGATTTGGTTCATTCCCTGTCCCTCTTCCATCGTTTTGTGATTTGCGACCAGGATGGATCGTCGTTGGTGGGCAGATCCTGCAACAACGGCTGTCGTTCGATGACTTGTTCGAACAGGTCTGCGATGGCTTCGCCCATTTGCCAGAGAGCGTGGCGGAATCCAGCGTCATCGGCCATCGCGACCATCTCTTGGTAAGTCATGCCGCCCGTTCGCTGGCTCAGCTCATCATCGCATTGCCAACCACTGTTGGTCTTCTTTAAGGCATATTGCTTCAGCAAGCGAGGGTTGCGAATCTTCTGATACCGGCGGTTTTCCGCCAGCACTTTCTTGATCAACGTCTCGGCGTCGGGCGCCCAGGCGTTAGGGAAATCCTCCGCCAAGCGACCACGAGGCTTGGTCAGGCGCATGTAGTGGGGCTGCACCGGTTCGATCGGCGTATCGACGAGATCCGCCATCAGGTTCGCCCAGTTGAGGCGAAATTCCTTGCGGCCGATCTCGTGCAGAGTGACCAGGTCTTGAATCGGGCGGTTTCGCGGCGTGTACTTGCCATCGAGTAAGAACAGATCGACACCCTCGTGGACCGACTTGATCAAGCTGTCTCCGACAATGTGCGCGGCCCAGCCAAACAGATAAGCCAGCGGTCTCTCGCCTGGGCCGAAGAACTCCACGGCGTCTTCGACAACATTGGCGATGTAGTCGGCCAGGTGATCCCAAGGCACCGTGTGCTCTCGCGAAGCCGTTGCCCAGCCAAAGACCAGGTGGGCTCGGCCATAAAACATCCTGTGGATCTCGCGCGGGCGGAACCGAACGTCGCCGAACTTGAGCGACCATGGAACCACTTTGCCTCCCGTCAAGGGACTCTTCTCGATTGGGGCTGTGCCGTAGCCAACCTCCTTGCCGGTGTCGACGCAAATGGCCTCGGGTAAAGTCTGCACATCGCAGCCCAAATAGGCCGCGCATAAGTAACTCGCATAGTGTCGTCTAATGATCGGACCAATCGGCAGCCTTCGCTGTTTCGCCGCCTTGTCGGCCAACACGGCGTACATCACATGGCCAACAATTCCACTCATCGACTTCTACTCCTCCTCGCAAGCGTGCCCGGGGTTGGCGTCTGACATTGTAACACTAACCATGTGCGAAAGTTGAACTGCGTAGACGGGTGCTGCATGCGAGCCGACGAATCAATCAGACGCTGCCGACAACCTCGCCTGCGGCAACGGGTTAAACGATTTGCACGCGAACAACGCAGTGCCAGTTACAAGTCTGGAGCACCGCTTGCCGGGTCCCCTAGCTTCGCAGCTGATCGAGGAAATGTTAGCTTTACTACGTTGCGACGCCGCGCTTCATGTTATTCTTCAATGACGTTATCCACTTCCGCATAAGGACATTGACATGCAACGGTTATGGCCGCTCGCCCTGGTTGGCGTCATCTTTCTATCGCCGATCGGGCCAACCGTCTTCGCCCAAGGCCCCGCTGTCATACGCATCAAGGTCGCGGCGCCCAAACTGGCGGCGAGCAAGCTGGGCGATACTCGCCCTGTTCATTCGTTCGGGACCACTTTGCTTTGCGGACAGCCATCTGCAGACGACTTTGCGGCGGCCAAGAAAGCAGGGCTGAAGACGGTGATCTCGCTGCGACCGGTGGGCGAATCCGATTGGGATGAGACGGAAACGGTCAAAGGACTCGGACTCAACTTCTATCGCTTTGGGTTTGGTCCGCCCGATTCGCTTACGGACGAGATTTTCGATGGCGTTCGCAAAGTGCTTCGGGATAAGCAGAAGACGCCCACGATGTTGCACTGCGCGTCGGCCAAGCGAGTTGGCGCGGTGTGGCTCGTCCATCGCGTGCTCGACGATGGTGTCCCTCTCGAAGAGGCGATTGACGAAGCCCAGATGGTCGGGCTGGCGTCAAAAGGATATCTGGAGAAGGCCCATAGTTACATCAAACGGAATGTCGGCCCCAAGAGCGTGCGGCCCGGCATTAACAACAATTTTCTCAAAGCCGACCTAGACATTAAACAGTGGCTTGGGCGTTTCGAAATCGAAAGCCGGGAAGTTTTTGGCTCGCGCCGGGCCGTGCTCAAGGCGACCGGCATCCAGGCCGGCGACCGAGTGGCTGACATTGGCGCCGGTACGGGGTTCTTCTCGAGGCTGTTCGCTGAAACGGTTGGTCCGGAAGGTTGGGTCTACGCAGTCGATATCTCACCGAGCTTTCTCAAGCACATCAACGAACAAGCTCAAGCGGACAAGCTGACGAATCTCACGACTGTACTCGCACCTCAGGATTCGATCAGCCTGGCGCCCAACTCGATCGACGTCGCATTCATCTGCGACACCTATCACCACTTTGAGTACCCGCAATTGTCGCTGGCCTCGATTCGCCGCGCACTCAAGCCGGGAGGAACGCTGGTCATCATCGACTTCGATCGAATCCCCGGTAAGTCATCCAAGTTCATCATGGGCCATGTTCGCGCGGGCAAGAAGGAGTTTCGTCGCGAAATCGAGTCGGCTGGATTCACTTTTCTTGACGAACTCGAGGTCGATGGGCTGAAGGAGAATTACTTCCTGCGTTTCAAGAGCGACTGAGACGCTCGAGAGACGCTCGCTTGCGCCTTGCCACGGGTTTCTCTCCCACGAGTTTGATTCGTGTTGTCGCGGGTTCGCTTGAGTCGTTCGCCTCGTCCGTCCACCAACTCGCTCTGGATCAGACCTAACGACGACGCCAAAGGAGACTCTCATGCGAACTCTTATTGTGATCCTTGTTATCCTCGGCTGTGTTCAGGCGCATGCTGAGGAGCGAATGATTGAGTCTCGCGTTGAATCGAGCCAAGGGACGTTCCCAACCACGATCGATCTCAATGACCAACACCATCGCCAAGTGGTCGTCGACCGCGAGCCGGGACAATATCTCGGGCATCCCACGACCGTCCTGTTGGAAGACGGCAAGACGATCTTGTGCGTTTATCCCAAGGGCCATGGGCGCGGTCCGATCGTTTACAAACGCAGTGGCGATGGCGGCCTGACTTGGAGCGACCGGTTACCTACTCCGCCGACATGGGCGACTTCAAAGGAAGTGCCAACTCTCCACCGCGTGATTGGGCCAGACGGAAAGAAACGACTCATTATGTGGTCCGGCCTTTATCCGGCTCGGCTTGCGGTGAGCGAGGACGATGGGGCGAATTGGGGCGAGCTGAAGTCTGTCGGCGACTGGGGCGGAATTGTCGTGATGGGCTTTGTGGAGCCATTGAAGACGGGAAAGGGCCACTACCTGGCGATGTTCCACGACGACGGCCGGTTCTTTAAGAGCGGCGGTGAACGCGATCGGTCCTTCAAGCTCTTCAAGACATTCTCAAAAGATGGCGGGCTGACCTGGTCGTACCCCCAGATTGTTTACCAATCGTCCGACGTGCACCTCTGCGAACCTGGTTGCATTCGTTCTCCAGACGGCAGAAGCATGGCGGTCTTGCTGCGAGAGAATTCGCGACGGAAGAACTCTCATGTGATTCTCTCCCATGATGAGGGAGCGACTTGGAGCAAGCCTCGCGAAACGTCGCTGGCCCTGACGGGCGATCGGCACACCGGGAAATATGGTCCGGATGGTCGATTGTTCATCAGCTTTCGCTGCCGGTCGCCGAGGCAAGCGGCCAAAGGGCGGCCCTTCGAGGGCGATTGGGTCGGTTGGGTTGGCGCCTGGGACGACATTCGCAACGGTGGCGACGGGCAGTATTCCGTTCGGCTGAAGGACAACACGAAAGGCTACGACACGACCTACCCTGGAGTGGAAGTCTTGCCGGATGGTACGTTCGTGGCCACGACGTATGGCCACTGGACCAAGGGGCAAGCGCCGTACATCATGAGTGTCCGATTCAAGTTGGACGAGCTCGACGCAATTGCCAAGGCGAAGGAGTAGCGAGTAGCGAGTTGGTCAGGTGGCGGAAACGTCCGTTGTTCGTCCACGTCGCTCGCCGGGCCTCGCAACGAGTTTCTCTCGACAGGTTGATGATCGCAGCGACCATATGTTTTCATGCACCCTTGTCGAGTTCGCCCTGCGCACTGAGGCAGCCCGTTTTCGTGATGTAAAGATGAATGCCATGGATGAACAAGTAATCCGCGTGTTGTTGATAGTAGACGAACCAGACGACTCGCTGCTGATTCGTGAGTTGCTCGATGACTCGCACGCTGTGTTTCAGGTCGAGTGCGTTGACCGGCTGGCCCCTGGCATGGAATTGCTGGCCCAAGCTGGAAATGAGATCGATGTGGTCCTATTGGATCTCACTCTGCCGGACGCGGACGGCAGGGAGACCTTTGAAGCCATGGAGGCGGCCCAAGTTTCGACTCCGGTCGTTGTCATGGCCGGGCAGGATGACCAATCCCAAGGCGTTCTGGCAATGCGGCGGGGCGCCCAGGATTTCCTCGTCAAAGGTCAGGTCGACAGCCGCCTCTTGTCGAGGTCTCTGCAGTATGCGATTGAACGGAAACGGCTTGAATCGGCTTGAATCGGCGCTCCGCGAAAGCGAGGAGCAACACCGTGATCTCTTGGAGAACGCCCACGATCTGATCCAAAGCGTGACTCCCGACGGTCGCTTTGCGTATGTGAATCGGGCGTGGCGAGAGATGCTCGGCTACAGCGAGGAGGACGTGAAGAACCTCTCGCTGTTCGACATTCTTCATGCGGATTGTCAAATGCACTGTCGCGACGTTTTTCAACATGTGCTCGCGGGCGAGGATGTGCATAACATCGAGGCGACGCGAGCGATCTTCCGAGATGTCACGGAACGAAGACGGTCGGAGCGACGCATTCAGCAACTCAATGAGGATCTAGAACGGCGAGTGGAGGAGAGGACAAGACAACTCGCCGCGGCGAACGCGGAACTTGAGGCGTTCAGTTACTCGGTTTGCCATGACTTGCGAGCTCCGTTGAACACGATTGACGGATTTAGCTTGGAAGTCTTGAATGGCTACGGCGATCTGCTCGACGAACAGGGCAAGCACTTTCTCAGCCGCGTGCGCTACAACGTCCAGCAGATGGGACGCCTGATCGACGCCTTGCTCAGTCTCTCTCGCGTTGCCGGCGTGGAATTGCACAAACATCCGGTTGACCTCAGTGTCTCGTGTCGCGAGATTCTTGGCGAGTTGAGAATTCAGAATCCGCAGCATGCCATCGAGTCGTCGCTTCAGGACGACGTCGTTGTCCATGGCGACTCGGTGTTGTTGCAGGTTGTCATGCAAAACTTGTTGTCCAATGCTTGGAAGTACTCCAAGAACCGAGACCATCCCAAGCTTGAGTTCGCAAGCGAGGAAATCGACGGCGAGCAGATCGTCTTCATTCGCGACAACGGCACGGGGTTCGATATGGCCTACGCGGACAAGCTGTTCGATCCGTTTCAGCGGCAGCACTCACAAAGCGAATTCGATGGAATTGGCATTGGGCTGGCGACGGTTCAGAGAATCATTCACCGGCATGGCGGTCGTGTTTGGGCCCATGGTGAAGTTGATCAGGGCGCAACGTTCTTTTTCACGCTTCCCAGAAACTGATGCCTGTTGCGCTGACGCAGGTGGAAAGATGGACAGCATCAGAAGGTCTTAAAGTCGCTTGCTTGACAGACGGCGCCGTCATCGAAAGCGATTTGCATTTCAGGGTGCCTGAGGGCCGCCAGGCGATATGCGAATCCGACCGCCTTGCCGGCTAGGCGCTCCGTCCATCGTTTCCCCACGCCAAAGTCGACGCAAAAAGCCGTCGCGCTGCCGCGCTGCTGGTCCTCTGGGATAGAGTAGTGGCCGAAAACGCAAAACGCCGCGTCACTATACTCAGGCCACCAAACAACTCGCTTTTCATTGCGTATCTTGCCGCCCGAATCGACTGGACTCTGCGTCCGTTGCTCCGGACCCGAGGTGAGCAGTTTGACTGGACTGTGATTCTGTTGCCGCAAACCTTGGTCGACCGGGTCGAGTTCGGCGTAGCCGCGTTCGCTCTCGACCTGCTCCTCGCACCGAGCGAAGAAGTCAGTCGTGTTGTTCGCCTGTCTCGCTCTCTCAATCATCTCGTCATTCCAGCACGCGTGGACGACTCGAACGTCGTCTCGTGCCAGGGCGAGAGGCAGAGTGGTGAAGAACTGTAGAACGCGAAAGCGAATGTCGTCATCGGCCAGTCGCTGCGGTACGGGGCGCCCATCCGCCGCCAGAAACTCCTCGCCGAAGAACCACTTGTTTTCGAGCTTGCTGTGGCCGAGCAGTATATTTAGGTCATGGTTGCCCAGCACGCATTGGCCGCGGCCGGCGTCGACGAGCGAGCTGACCAAATCGACCACTGCCGGGCTATCGGGACCACGGTCTGTCAGGTCTCCCACGAAAACGAGCTGGCGTCCCTCGCGGTGTTTTCCGTCGGCGGCATATCCGAGCCCGGACATGAGCGAGCGCAATGCGTCGATTTCTCCGTGCACGTCGCCGACGATGTCGAGGGGTCCGGCAACCAGTTCTTGAACGAGCGGTGCGGTCATTGTTTGACTTGTAACGGTGTTGGCCGAAAGTGTCGACGGGGCTAGCGATTGCAGTTTCAGGGCTTCATCGCATCAGTATAGAACATCGTCGTGACCAGGCTGTCAAGACAGCATGAAACAGCCGCCCTGGGGGCACGGTTTCTTGTTCGAGGGGAAGTTCACTACAATGTCGACATCGGTTTCGGCTTGGTTTTCGCCAAACCACCTCCGTGACTCGCTGTCCTGATTCGTTAGTTCGCAAACCCGCCGGCGCCCAATGATTTCGACCATCACTTTTGTTGCAATCTTTGTCAGCCTATTAGTCGCCGCGGCCGTCTCGTGGGCGTTGTTCCTCAAGATCGGACTCGCATGGGCGGGGGTTCCGGACGTCACGACTCGGCGCGTCGTCGTAACAACCGGCACTGTGTTCGTTCTACTCATCACCGTAGACATCTTGTGTCTTTTTGCCACGCCGTCGACTACGGCACAGCTCATGTTCCTCGGGCTGGTACAGGTTGCCCTGGCGGCGACCATCCCCTGTGTAGTGATCGTCTTCTTCTTCAAAGCTTCGTTTCTGCGCGCGGTACAGGCGTGGCTGCCGACCTTGCTGGCATCATTCGGGATTGGCGCGTTTGCCGTACTTGTGGTGCGCCCTTTCCTTTACGAAGCATTCATCGTCCCCACGAACTCAATGGCTCCGACGTTGGTCGGAATACACTGGCAGGACCTGTGTCCGGAATGCGGTCAACCAAACTACGGCACCGTAGAAGACGAGCGATACGCTTTGTTGAATCCACCGCAAATGATCTGCGACAACTTCCATGTTGCCCCGGCGCCGAATGTCGAAAAGCGCGTTCACCCTGCCGACTGTTTCCTGGTTGCCAAATTTCTCGCTCCCCGGCGGTGGGATCTTGTGGCCTTTCAATACCCGGGAGATCCTCAAGAACTTTATGCAAAACGTCTTGTTGGCCTTCCCGGTGAGAGAATTCACATCAAGGACGGATTTGTGTGGGTTAACGGCGAGAAGCAGACCCCACCTGACTCGATTCGGGGCATCGAATACTTGTCCCACTTGCCCGATTGGCCTCAGTCCGAATTGTGGGGTTCAGCAGATCGTCCTGCGCTACTTGGCGACGACGAGTACTTTGTGCTTGGCGATTTCTCCGCGCGACTCACGGGCGTGGGAGACCGGTGCACCTGGCCATAATCCGTTCGCCGTTCCAGAATCGCATTTGACGGGTGTCATCACTCACACTTATTGGCCGCCTCACCGCTGGCGGTTGCATCGGTGAAGTCGACGTCAATTCGAACAGCCGGAAGAAGTTCAAAGTAGACAAGATAAGCACGGTTCGCGTCGCCTCGTGCTGCATTTCTTCCCCACCGTGCAAACTCAACTGCGCTGTAGAATCTCCTTCACGACCCGGCATTCGCGACCGTCTGTGAGCACTTGCTCGCGGCCGTTGTAGAGGTAGGTGAGGCGCCGATGGTCGAAGCCGAATTGATGCAGGATGGTGGCTTGGAGGTCGTTGGGGGTCACGCGGTCGACGGCCGCGCGGTGCCCGAACTCATCGGTCTCGCCGAAAGCCATGCCGGCGCGAACGCCGCCTCCAGCGAGCCAGCAGCTGAAGCCTTGCCCATTGTGATCTCGGCCAGCCTGTCCCGGTTTTCCATGGTTTTCCGTGACTGGCAGTCGCCCGATCTCGCCGCCCCAATGCACGAGCGTCGAGTCGAGCAAGCCTCGCTGTTTGAGGTCCATCACAAGTGCGGCGGCCGGTTGGTCGGTTCGACCACAGGCGCTTGCCAATCCGGTCTTTATGTTGGAGTGATTGTCCCACGGTTGGCCGTTGAGAAACAGTTGCACGAAGCGGACGCCTCGCTCGACGAGCCGCCGCGCGATTAGGCACCGCGTGCCGTATTCCTTGCTTTGCTTGCGGTCGATACCGTAGAGTTCGAGGGTCGCTTTCGATTCGCCAGAGATATCGAGCGCCTCGGCGGCGGCCGTTTGCATTCTTGCGGCCAACTCGTAGCTGGCGATGCGTGCCTGCAGGTCGGCCTCACCAGGTAGCCGATCTTGGTGGTCTCGGTTGAGCTTGGCGAGAAAGGCCAAGTTCTGCTGTTGCAGTTCGCCCTTTAAGTGGGCCGGTGGTTGCAGGTTGAAGATTCGCGGTTCTTTAGGTCGCAGTACGGTGCCCTGGAACATGGGCGGAATCCAGCCGTTCGTCCAGTTGTGGACGCCGTCGACCGGGTGCCCGCCGGGATCCGTCAACACCATGTAGGCCGGAAGGTCTTGGCTCTCCGAACCCAAGGCGTAGGTCAGCCAGGCGCCGAGTGTCGGTCGGCCCAGAACGGCGGGAATGCCTCCGTGCCAGTAACGGATGGACACTTCATGGCCGTTAAAGCCGGTGTGCGTCGAGCGAATCAGACAAATGTCGTCGACGATTTTAGCCGTGTGCGGCAACAGCTCAGACAACTCGGTGCCGCACTCTCCGTGTTTGCTGAACTTGAATGGGCTTCCAAAGAGTGTCTTCGTCGCCCGATTCACAAAGCTGAAGCCGACGTCGCCCTTGTATTCCGTTCCGCTGTACTTGCTCAGTTCGGGTTTCGGATCGGTCAGATCGACATGCGACGGACCGCCATGCATGAACAGCGAGATCATTGCCTTCGCTTGCGGTTCGTGCGGCGGCTGTTTGGGCTTGAGGTCGAACGAGAGCGGGTCGCGAGCTTCATCGGTTGGCGTGGCAAGTAGATTGTCCTTCGCCAGCAAGTAGGCCAAGGCCATGCCGCCAACGCCCATTGCGTTCTGCGTGAGGAATTCGCGTCGAGATGGTTGGAGATTCACTTGGTGACCCTTTCGCGCGGCGGTCTTGCCTGTGGCGTTGGACATCGGTCCAGTCGTCTGGATTCAAACTCGGTTTGTGTTACTCGGTGTACAAGAATTCGTTGGAGCTGAGCAAGATTTGGCACAAGTTCGCCATGGCTTGCAGCAGGTGTGGGTTCTTCGATTCGGCGAGGTTCGTCTTCTTGAGGTATTCGACCTGGTCCGCGAGAAACTGCAGCGAGGCTGTCAGTTCGGAATCGCTCGGCGGCCGGCAATAGGCGAGGCGCCAGACCTGTACGATCTGCGCCGGCGTTAACGAAACGTCGGCGACGGGACCGTGAAACGCCGTTTTCGAATTGGCCGTGAGCATCTTGCCGCCGCTTGTCGACAGCGCCAAGTCGACCTCCCAGCTGAAGCTATCTGAGTTCATGTTCGTGCGGCAGTCGACCACGAAATCGAGGTGATCGCCTTGTTCGATAGCAACCGAGTCAACCTTGGTTGCAACGCCGCCGCCCTGGGCGACCCATTGACCGACCACGCCAAGCCGGTTCGACACGACACTGCCTCTCACGCCATCCCCATTCTTCGACGGGTGCCCAAGTTGGCCGCCAATGACAAGCGTGCCCGCTTGAGTCGCAGTCCAGCGGCGAATGACCGCCATCTTGTCTGACGGATGGCCTCCCGTTGCGTTCAGGAATGAGTAGCTGAGTTTAGCGTCGGGAAGTTTCGCGCCGCCTTGCCAAGTGTTGCCGGTCCAGTGGGGAAGCGGTGTGAAGTTGGCGACGGAGCCGTTCGGTTCAAGATGCCCGTAGCCGAATTGCCAATTCGACTCGCCAGCTTGCAGTCGAGCCAAATCGAAATCGGTATGGACCGGCGTCTTGGCTTCCGTCTTCACGCGTTCGGCCAATATCCGAGCCTGGCGAAGGATGAATTCACTGTTCATCAGAAACAGCGCCTGTGGCGCGACGGTGGACGACGGGCGAGTCTCACAATTGACAGCCATGACCGGGGCGTCAAACGCTTTTAACATCGCTACTGGCTGAGTGCGTTTGACGCGGATGTAGATACTTCGCCTCGTTTCGCCTCCATCTACTAGAACTTGACCTGCGTCATCCGTCTTTACATTGACGGCGGCGCCATACATTTCTTCGCCCAACACTCCGCTGGTGGCGAGTATTCGGTCGCGGACAATCTCTGCGTCAAGACGTTGTAGCGGCCACTTCCAATAGTAGCTATTGGCGCCGTCGATAACGAGCTTGTCTTGGCTGGCGACGGATGATTGGCGATACACGGTCGACGTTACGATCAGCTTATGCAGTTTCTTCAGGCTCCATTTCTGGGCGACGAATTCGCTCGCCAGCCAGTCGAGCAGTTCGGGATGGGTGGGCCGTTCGCCGAGAACGCCAAAGTCGGCAGGCGTGCCGACAATTCCGCGTCCAAAGTGGTGAAGCCAAATACGATTGACCAACACTCTTGCCACCAGCGGATGCTCGCCGCTCGTCAACGACTTGGCATAGGCCAGGCGTCGGCCGGTTGTCGGCTGAGCGCCGTCCTTGTTGCCTTCGCCTTTCTTCTTGCCGAACGTTGCACGTTGGCCGGGCGGGGCGGCGATCGAAAGTGCGGCAGGTTCGATGACCTCGGTTGGTTGCCGGTAATCACCGCGGTGAAACAGGAACGTCTGTGGCGCCTCGCCGGGCGACTCCGTTAACGCTCGCAGAAATTTCTCAACAGGCTTCTTCGTTCGTATCTTGGCGATCTGTGTGTCGTAGGCCTTCAGTTCGTCCGCATGGCCTTTGTTGTACTGGTACAAGTTGCCGGAAGAAATGTTGACGCTTGGGTATTCCTTCAGCAATCGCTTCTGCTGGTCGTTACGTTTCGCGCCGGGCGTCTTGTAGGCTGATTTCAGCTGGTCGCGAAGTTCGGCGGGGTGCTTGGTCAGCTCCTTCTCTAAAGCCTCGTCGATGTATCGCGTTTGCTTCTTCGACTTCTCCGCAGCGACAATCTTGGCCTCTGCTTCAACTTCGCTTGCCTTCGCGCGATCCGCGTCTGTATACAACGAGATCAAACGTTGCTGAGGCGTCCGCCAACGTTTCCAGTTGAGAGCCGGTTCGAAGACTGCGCGCAGTGCGAAATAGTCCTTCTGCGGGATCGGGTCATAGCGGTGGTCATGGCACTGAGCACATCCGACGCTCAAACCGAGCAGCGACGTTGAGATGATCTTGATCGTGTCGCCCATCGTTTGATTTCGAGCCACATCGTCATTCGAGCCGCTGCCGGTGCCATCGGCGGCCATTCGCAACAGGCCGGTAGCTGTCAGTTTTTCGATCTGATCGGGCGACAAGTTCTTATGCGGTTGCGGGATCATTTCGTCCCCCGCGAGTTGCTCTTGTATGAACTGATCATACGGCTTGTCGGCGTTCAGCGAACGGATTACGTAGTCGCGGTACTGGTAAGCCCACGGCCTATCCGCGTCGGCGTTGGTGTAGCCCTCACTATCTGCGTAGCCTGCGATATCCAGCCAGTGCCGGGCCCAACGCTCTCCGTAATGGGGCGAATCAAGCAGGTGATCGACAAGATGGTCGTAGGCCTCAGGCGATGTGTCGGCCAGGAATGCTGCAACTTCATCAGGCTTCGGCGGAAGTCCGATCAGATCGAGATAGAGCCGCCGGATCATGGTTCGCTTGTCGGCGTCAGGCGAGAAACTCAGTCCACTCGCCTTGTCCTTCATTCTCTGCAGAAGAATCGCGTCGATCGGCGTTCGCACCCGGTCCGCATCGGCAAACTTCGGCACTTCGGGGCGGAAGACCGGCTTGAACGACCAGAACTCTCGCTCTTCGGCCGTGATTCCGATCCCGTCCTCGATGGTTTCCGGCTCGGGTCGAGCGGTCGGGGCGCCGGCCGCGATCCACTTCTCCAAGACCGTCACTTGTGCGGCCGGCACAACCTTATCTGTTGGCGGCATCTCGCCGTTTCGGATGCGCTGAATCAATAAGCTCTTGTCGGGCTTACCAACCGCGATGGCGGGGCCGCTTTCGCCGCCGGCGATCATGAAGCGGGCAAGTCGCAAGTCGAGGTCGCCCTTTAGCTCCTTGGCGCCGCCGTGACAGTCGAGGCAATGCGCTTTGAGGATCGGGCGGACATCTCGTTCGAGTGTCAACTTGTGATCTTCCGCGGCGCAAACCGCAGCGGGAATGAGGCTGAACAGGATGGCCAAGAATGGACGATGCATCGGCGGAGCCTGCGGGGAGAGGCGTGTGGCGGAGGGCGGGATCACGCCAGCTGTCTGGCGGACGGGCTCCAGTCTAACATCAAGCTGCCTATTGAGGCAATTTCGCCGCACTCGGCGGAGTTCAATTGGCCAGAATTGATCGAGCCGCCTCAATTCCTCAATCGCCGTACCCAGGTCCACAGCTTCGTATTCAAGCCAGCCCCAATCGAGCGGCAGATCTGTTCTCAACGTCGGGCGGTGACTCCAACTCGGCTTTGGTTATCTTTCGGCGCGAAATGGTGAGTTAGCTCACATCCTGAACAGCAACGCTTCCGTAGAATTCAAAGTCGAGCACATTTAACAACAGGGCACATTCAACAACAGTGATGGACGAGATCGGGATGGCCACCTTTTATTCCATCTGTTTCCGGGTTGAAGGACAATGCGAATGATGAGCTTAGCCGCACTAACGCTGACGACATTCTTGGCCTTGTTCGCCGACACGCCGGAGAACGAGAAGAATCCCACTTTGCCATCTGGTCCAATGCCAGCCGTCGACTTGCCGATCTTCAAGGTGAAGGGCGCCGCCAACAGCCCGTGCATGCATTGTGCGATGTCGTGAGGAAACGGCATCGTTTCCTTCGTGAAGGAACTAGATATCGCAACAGCCAACTACATTCGTTTCGTCGACTCGAACTACCAACGCCTAAGAAAGGCGAAGAGAGCGCGCATCGTTGTGTCTTGCCTCTAATGGAAATGGAATTGTCCTG
>CAZWOU010000007.1:48964-83486 GCA_964635375.1 uncultured Pirellulaceae bacterium
TTGGCGGCGTGGGCCAGGGACAACAAGATCCGAAACTTGCCGCTATGCGTAGCCGATTCACAGATAGAGTCGCTTCAACCATGGAACCTCAACGCAGGCGCAGCCCATACCGTGATCCTCCTCAAGCGCCGCAAAGTGCTCGCCGCCTATGGTGAATTGCTGTCACCGACTCCAGCTCGGCTGATGGGTGAATCCGCCATCTTCGACTGAGCCGTATCGACTCTGTGTGAGTCCAATTCTGTTGGTTTTTCGACAAAGCGGCGTCTATTGCTTGCTTTCGTTGAACCGGAGCGCGAGACTAGGGTTGTCGACGCGACTGGTGAAGGTGGAGTCATGCCAATTCTCGCCGTTATCCGCCGGCGTCTTATTGAAACTCGTCGAGGAGAAGAACCATGCCAACCCACGCAATTCGTCTATTCGCGATCACGTGCTTGCTGTTCGCTGCAGGCTGCGTCACGGACAAAGCCGCGGTTTACAAGAAGGTTCTGCTCGACAAGGAAGCAATGAAGCCCCTTCTGGGAGAGTACGCGGTAGAAAAGTGGCTCGGCACGAATGGACCAAAGCAAGTGTCCGTCTCTGAAAAAGGCGGCAAGTACAGCGTCTCTTATTCGCTGCCGGGAAAGAAGATCGACGTCAAGTTCGTCGCCTCGAAGATCCCCAACTCGAAGAGAAGCCTCCATCTGCTCGCACTTCCCAGTCAAAGCGATACCAACCAGGCCAACCTGTTCTTCATCGGCCGCGTTGAAAAAGAACGAACTCATTTGTGGACTGTTCTCTCCGACATGCCGGTCGCCGAAGGCCAGCTTGAGTTCGAGAAGGGCAAGACCAAGGCCGCCGACCTGAAGAAGTTCCTCTCTAAGCATGGCGATGAATTCATCAAGGCCAACAAGCCGGTCGTGGTGCTCAAGAAGACCAAGGCCTGACTTGCGTTGGCAGTCGAGGATTCAGCGTCGATGGACTCCGTCGCCGCTAGACTAAAACGGCCTTAAACCGATCTGTCGCGGTGCATCAAAGCCGCGCTCCTGTAATGAAAGACCCGTCAAGTATGCAATTGAAGTTCCACCTACCGGCAATCTATCTGCCGGCGCTTCGCTTCCGGATTCTTGTTGTCATCGCGATCATCTTTCTAGCTGTGTTTGCCAATCGAGGCCATTCTGCGGATTCTGACCTAGCAGGCCAGTCGCGTCTCACGATCGACCGCATTTACAAAGACAAGGAATTTAGCTCGAAGACGTACGCGGCTCGCTGGCTTGACGGCCGGAACGAGTTCACGACGCTTGCGCCGTCGGGCAAGTCAAAAGATCGCCGAGATATTCTCCGGCATGTTGCGGCCACGGGCGAAACCGAGGTCATGGTTGCTTCCGGTGATCTGATACCGAAAGGCGCCGAAAAACCGCTTGCTATCGACGACTATGCTTGGTCCAAGGATCGCGCCTTGCTTCTCATTTACACGAATTCAAAACGCGTATGGCGACGAAACACGCGTGGCGACTATTGGTTGCTTGATCGCAAAACGAAACGTTTAACCATGCTCGGCGGCGACGCGAAGCCGTCAACGATGATGTTCGCGAAGCTTTCTCCGACCGGGCGTCAGGTGGCCTACGTTCGCGATCGAAACATCTATCTTGAAGACCTCTCAGATCACAGCATTCGCCGCTTAACCGAAAGCCACAGCGACGACGTCATTAATGGTACTGCCGACTGGGCCTACGAGGAGGAGTTTCAAGTTCGCGACGGGTTTCGTTGGAGTCCGGACGGCAAGCGAATCGCGTACTGGCAGATCGACACGGCTGGCGTTGGCAAGTTTCCATTGGTCAACAATACGGATTCGGTCTACCCCAAAGTGACTTGGTTCGCCTATCCGAAAGTTGGCAAACTGAACCCTAGCTGCCGAATTGGCGTGGTCGACTGCGAGACAAGAAAGACACGTTGGATCAAGGCGCCGGGCAATCCTCGCGAGCACTATATTCCGAGGATGCAATGGGCGGCCAACTCGGACGAGCTGTTGATCCAGCAACTGAACCGCCTTCAGAACCGAAATCAGCTCTTTCTGGCGAGCGCCAGCCACGGTGACGCGTTGCCTCTGCTGACCGAATCCGATGACGCCTGGGTCGACGTGCATCGGGAGTTGTTTTGGTTGGCCGATGGAACGAAGTTCACCTGGATCAGCGAACGAGATGGTTGGCGCCATGTCTACCTGGTTTCGCGAGACGGAAAAGAGACTCGCTTATTGACGCCCGGCAAGTTTGACGTGATTCGTTTGCTGCATGTGAATGAAGAGGCTGAACTGATTTACTTTATCGCCTCACCCGATAACCCCACGGAGAGATTCCTCTATCGCGCCGGTTTGAACGGCGGCGGTGTTCAGCGCGTGACGCCTGCAACTGAAAAAGGAGTCCATGCGTACCGCTTCTCAAGCGACGCCAGCTTCGCGATACACGTTGCGTCGAGCGCCGACCGGCCTGCGAAGACTCAGCTGGTCCGCATGCCTCAGCACAATCGCCTACGAATGCTGGAAGGCAATCAGAAAGTGAACGAAAAATTAGCCCAGTTGAGTCGCACTCCGACGGAGTTCTTTCGTGTCGATGTCGGCGGCGGCGTGCAGTTGGATGGATGGTGTATCAAACCGCCCAATTTCGATCCAGCAGGAAGTTACCCGTTGCTCGTCTATGTGTATGGCGAGCCCGCCGGATCGACAGTCGTCAATCGCTGGGGCGGGACAACCTACATGTGGCACCAGATGCTCGCGCAACGCGGTTACGTTGTCATGAGCTTTGATAATCGCGGCACGAATGCGCCCCGAGGCCGAGAGTGGAGAAAGAGCGTGTACGAAAAGATCGGAGTACTGTCTCCGACTGAGCAGGCGGCGGCCGTCCGAGGCGTTCTGGCAAAACGACCCTACCTCGACCCTCGCCGAGTTGGCATTTGGGGTTGGAGCGGCGGCGGGTCCTCGAGTCTCCAGGCCATTTTCAAGCATGGGAATCTCTATTCCACGGCGATTGCCATAGCGGCTGTCCCGGATCAGCGATACTACGACACGATGTATCAAGAGAGATACATGGGGCTGCCGAAGCCGAACGCCAAGGGATATCGAGAGGGTTCGCCCATCAACTTCGCCAGGCACCTCAAAGGCAACCTGCTGATTGTGCATGGCGGCGGCGACGACAATTGCCACTACCAAACGGTGGAACTCTTGATCGACGAATTGGTCGCCCACAACAAGCAGTTCAGCCTGATGGCCTATCCGAATCGGACACACTCCATCAGCGAGCGAGCCAACACAACGCGTCATCTGCGCGAGCTGATGACTCGCTACCTTTCGCAACACTTGCCAGTGACCAAGAGAGACGAACGCTCGTTGAAGCGGGGAGAAGAGGGATCCTAGCCTAGTCGTACTTCAGCAGGGTCTGGCCTTTGGCCGGTTTCGAATTGAGAATCTCTTCAAGCGACTTGCGAATATCATCCTTGCCAGCCACCGGAGACTGCTCCAGGACATCGTTCTCGACGTCAATTAGTCGCCCGTCGCCGTAGAGCTTCCAGTGTTGATTTCGGACGAATCGCAGCGGTTCTCCTTTTTCGGGACGAGGCCAGTAGTAGACATAGATAGGCTTGCGGGGCGCGGCGTTTTTGCCGAGCAAGGCGGGCAAGAAGCTCTCGCCATCGGTTGACCCAGGCAGTTCGGCTTGGGCCAGTTCGGCAAACGTGGGGACAAAGTCCGAAAACTCAACGAGACGATTTGTCACGCGGTGCGGCGGGACGACGCCCGGTTGGTAGGCGATCAGGGCGACGCGGGTCCCGGCGTCCGTGGGTTTGCCCTTGCCGCCCCGGACTTGTACGTCGCCCATCATCGATCGAATGGTGCTGTGAGTTCCGTTGTCTCCATTCACAAGCACAAGCGTGTTCTCGGCAATACCTAATTCCACCGTCTTCTTGATGATGCGGCCAATCAGCTTATCCATGTATGCGACCATGTCGCCAAAGTTGTCCTGCTTGTTCTTGCTCTTCCTGTTGGTGCTGTCCGGCGTCGGCTGAAAGGGGCTGTGAACGAGCGCCATGGGGTAATAGAGAAAGAACGGTTCGTCGCGATACTCCTCCATGCGATCAAGTAGGAACTGGCAATATACATCGGGACCGTAAGTGTTCTTGGCGAACTTCTTCAGTTTGCCGTCGATGGTAACCGAGGGTCCCCAATACCGATCTCCGAGTTGCTCCACTTGCCAAAGGCAATGTCGCTCGAACCCCATATTTTTCGGCAGCGCTCCCTTGGCCCGAAATTCCTTCTTGTAGTGTTCGGCGCCGTACAGTTGCCACTTGCCCGCGATCGCCGTGCGGTATCCGGCTGAACGAAGCATGTGCCCGAAAGTTCTTTGATCTTTCTTGAGAATGGAGAACGCCGAATAGTTCCGCACGTTGCTCATGCCGGTCATGATCTTCACGCGACTCGGCGTGCAGAGCGGTTGCGAATAGCAGTGGTCAAAGCGAAGTCCATTCGCCGCCATGCGATCCAGATTGGGCGTCGAATACGACGTCCCGCCATAACTGCCGTAGCATTCGTAACCGATATCATCGGCCATGATCAAGATGATGTTCGGGCGATCGCTTGACTTGGCGTGGAGTGGTTCGGTGAGACTGAGTTGCGAAACAATCGCCGCGAAAGCCAGCACGGCCAAGGTTCTCGTTCCGCGTCGCGAGCGAGGCTGGCGACCGGTTCGCGTTGCGGTTGTGGTGAGCTGGAGCATGTTGGATCTCTCTTTTCAATGATTGTGCTATTGCCGCCTCACCCGACCTCACGGGGCCAGTCGCGCCGCCTCTCTTTTCATTTGGGTCGAAGCCAGCGAGGGGCGATTTGATCTGGCTCGTCGGCGGTGGTCAACCAGTGCAATAGATGGTCTTTCATCGCATAGGTCTGTTGGCGAAATCGTTCGTCGTCAGCGAGGTTGGTCATTTCCCGTGGATCGGATTCCAGGTCGTAGAGTTCGGCGAACCCATCAGGATAATAGATGTATTTCCACCGACGCGTGCGAACCATCTTCGCGTCGGGATGACGAGTTCCGCGAACTCCCTCGCCCTTGATAAATGCGAATTCGTCGCGGCCGCCAGTGATGACCTCGGGAATGATATTCTCGCTGAAGACGACCGTTCGCGGAATGTACTTGCTGCGATCGCCTGCGATCAAACCAGCGAGGCTGCGACCTTGATTTGGGTAAGGTTCTGGGAGACCGGCCAACTCGAACAGGGTGGGCAGCAAATCCACCGCCTCGACTAGCTCGTCATATCGTTCCGCGCGCACGCGTTTTGGAAATCGAACGATAAGCGGAACGCGGATAGACGCTTCGTAGAAACAGTTCTTGCCCATCAGCCCATGTTCCAGCAACTGGTCGCCATGGTCAGAACTGAAGACCACAATCGTGTTGTCTGCTATGCCCGCTTCCTCAAGTGCGCCGAGAATGGATCCAACTTCCCGGTCGATATGGCTGATGGCTCCATAATAGCTCCGGTACATCCATTGAAGCCGTTTGCGGGGAGTGTCGTAGGCCGGACGAAAACGCAAGATCAGCGCGCGTAACGGCGGGGGGAGTCGCATGATTTCGTCCAAAGTCATCTGCTTTGGCAGTGGGATCTCAACGTCGTCATACATCGCGTCAAAGGGCTGCGGCACTTCGAACGGCGCGTGCGGCTTCCAGAACGAGCTGAACAGAAAGAACGGTTTATCGCCAGTCGCCAGGCTGCGGATGTAGTGCCGCGTGCGCTCCCCGACCCAAGTGGTCTCTGAATACCGTTGGTCGATTGCTTGGCGGTACGGGTTCTTTCCGTCTGGAATGTCCTTTGCCAGCGCGCGGTGGTAGATGTCGGCCTGCGGATCGTTATTGCTCCGCCAGGCGATGTAATCGGAGAATCGGTCGAGTTGCCGCACCGCGTCGTGAAGCTCGACGAAATCGAATCCTGTTCGTTTGGCTTCGGTCACATTCGGCGGATGGTAATGTAGCTTGCCAACGGACGCCGTCGCGTAACCCGCTTTGCGCAAACGACTCTGCATCAACACCTCACCGCGGTCCAGCGGCGTATAGTTGACTCGGTTGCGATGGGAGTGCGGATAACGCCCGGTAAAGAAGCTGGCCCGCGAAGGAACGCATACAGGGGCTTGCACGAAGAAGTGGGTGAAGTTGGCGCCTTCCGCTGCAAGGCGGTCGAGATTTGGCGTCTTGATCAGTCGATTACCGTTTGCGCCAATGCAATCCCAACGGTGTTGGTCGGTCATGATAAACAGGATGTTCGGCCGGCTTACCTGGCGTTCCGCAGCCGCGGCCAAAGTGAACAGCGGGCTGAACAGAATCAGCAGGCAGAACGTGGTTTGCAAATAGTTGCACGGACTCTCCGAGCAAATCGGAGAGAGCATCCGTTGGGGCGATCGTATCAACTGCCCTCGCAACCAACTCGCAACCGTCGGCCACATTCGCTCGGTGGTTTGTTTCATGATCTACTCTTCGTTCCGGATCGCGATCGAGTGGCATTCTGACGTGGATTATACCCGATCAGTCTGGCAAGATCGGTTCAGCCAATCGGCGTAGATCGAGTTGCGGGAAACGCCCCAAGATGATGCAAAGCACTGGAGAAGCGTCTCACGCGAATCAGTCCTGCCCGGATAATAGGCTCATCTTCGCGCTAAAATCAGTGCCCTTTTGGTGGCGCATCGCTCATCAGCGAAGTGGTCCGGCAGAAAGGAGAACTGGCTTCGGCAATTGTTGATACAATGCACAGCGGAATGTCTATTCTCGCTCCAAACCACGGCGACTTGTGAGACATAAAATGCGAATGCTCCCCTCTTCGTTTTTGCCCCCCACGTTTTCGCTTCGTTGCCTGCTCACTGCGCTGCTCTTGTTTTCGCTAGTTGCCTTCAGCCGCACGTATGCTGTTTTGACTTCGCGGGCCAACGCGGCCAGCGAGGGCGTGGGCCAGGATGGCAAGCAGAAGCAGGATGGCAAGCAGAAGCAGGACGATTCAGCATCCCGTAGTCCGTCGCCAAACCGAGCCCAGGGTTCGAAGGCGGCCAGTCATCGCGGGCCTGCGTGCCTTGTTGTCGATCGCTTTTTTGCCGACGAAGTTTGGGCCAAAGTCGGTGAGCGGACTTGTTTGAAGTGCCACAATGTCGAAGGGGACGCATCGGATAGTGAGTTTCTGCTGCGGGACACTGCCCGCGACCGAAGCAAACGCGAAGAATCGCTTAAACACAATCGCTCAGCCTTTGCGAAGTTGGCGATCGAGAAAGAAGACGGTAAATGGCGGCTGCTCTCCAAAGTCGCCGGCGAGCTCGATCATGGAGGCAAAGCGATACTCAAGCCAGGCTCGACTGGCTATGGCATTCTGGAGCGGCTTGTCCGTCGCGCGAATCGCCAGCCGGACGAGGGGCCGGCCATTGCGGACTATGACGCGCCGCCATTTTTTACAGGCGTCGAAATGATGTCGCCTCAGCGATTGCTTCGGCGGGTCACCTTGTCGCTTGTGGGGCGGTTGCCGACAGAGGGTGAGCGATCTGCGGTAGAGAATAGTGGCTTGAAGGCGATGGACGCCATTCTTGACGCTGCGATGAGGGAGGACGCATTCTACGATCGCTTGCAAGAGGCGTTCAACGATATTCTGTTGACGCGAGGCTACGACGGATCGGCCGAGGACGCGCTTTCTTACAACCACTTCAGCAAGACTCGGCATTGGTATCAAGCGCGCGACCCGGGAAAGCTCGGGTATCAGCACCCGAAGAAGAGGGCTTACTACGATTTGGTTGGCAATTACCGCGAGGCGCTATTGCGCGAGCCGCTAGAATTGATCACCTACATCGTCCGCAACGATCGCCCGTTCACAGAGATCGTGACGGCAGACTACATCATGGTTTCCCCTTATACCTCGAGAGGCTACGGGATCTATGAGCAGCTGGAAGACAAGTTCAAGGATTCAGAAAATCCATTTGAATTCGTTCCAGTCAAGCTGAAGGCGCTGCGTCACCGCAATGGAAAGACTCAAGATTCGGCCACTGGATTTTACCCCCACGCGGGATTGCTGAGTACGTTCCAGTACTTAAAGCGATTTCCAACGACGGAGACAAATCGAAACCGGCTTCGCGTGAGAATGTACTTCGAACATTTCTTAGGGATGGACATTTTGGCGTTAGCCCCGCGAGTTAACGATGCTGCGGCGATTACCGAAGAGTACGAGATTCCTACGATGCAGGCGGCTGACTGCGTTGTCTGCCACAAGATCATGGACCCGATTGCCGGGCTGTTTCAGGATTACTACGCACTCGATGGCAAAGGGATTTTTGGGCCGCGCAAGGAGGGTTGGTTCGAGGATATGTTCTCACCGGGATTTGACGGCGAAGGCCTTCCGGACGATGAGCGTTGGCGGTCGTTGCAGTGGCTGGGTGAGCGAACGGCGCGAGACCCCCGCTTTGCCACGGCGATGGTCAAGCATGCATGGTACATCCTGTTTGGCCGCAAGCCGCTTCTGCCACCCGAAGACATTGACGACCCAATGTTTCTCGCCAAGCGGAGAGCCTATCGAGTACAGCAAGATGAGATTGAACGCATCGCCAGTCGATTCTCCGAGTCGGACTTCAATATCAGAGTTGTCTTCAAGCAGCTGGCGCGATCCGACTTCTATCGTGTCGACGGGCTTGCCACGGCGGTGAAGGATCCGCGACGTCTGGCTGAATTGGATGATGTCGGCGTGGTTCGCATGTTGACCCCGGAACAGCTCGAACGAAAGCTGGCGGCTGTGTTTGGGAAAAAATGGGGGCGCCTGATTGACCGAGAAAGCAAGTTTAAGATCCTCTACGGCGGGATCGACTCCAAAGCCGTTACCGAGCGGATTACGGATCCGAGTGGAGCGATGGGAGCCATCCAGCGAATCATGGCCAATGAGATCGCTTGCAAGCACGTCGCAGCTGACTTTGCCCTTCCCGCGGGTCAGCGTCGATTGTTTCCCGGCATCGAACCCACTGTCGTTCCCGGCGCGAATACGGAATCAGACAAGCAAATCCGGCTCGCGATCGTTCATCTTCACGAGCTGCTGCTGGGACGGTTTGATCAGCCCGAAGACGCCGAAGTGCAGCGAACCTACGCACTGTTCGCGGGCATCGTCAAGGACGCCAAATCGCGAAAAGGCATCTCGCGCGTGGAAAGTTATTCATGCCAGACGACGAAGGACTCGACGCCCCGCGATCCCGACCCGAATTACACCATCCGAGCCTGGCGCGCCGTCGTGACGTACCTGCTCCGCCAACACGATTTCTTATATGAGTAGGACCCGTCATGCAACGTCGCAGCTTTCTAAGACTCTGTGGAACCGCGGGCCTGGGTTTCGCCTCGCCTGTAGGGCTGTCCTCAGTCTCCCACGCCGAAGCCGCCAAGGCTGAATCTAGCCCGTACGATGGACCCTACTACGTTGTCCTCAACGCCTCTGGGGGTTGGGATACAACGTATCTGATGGATCCCAAAGGCATGGAAGAGACTAACCGTCTCTACAAGAAAGCGGACATTCTCACTCAGGGAAAGCACCGGCTAGCCCCGAATGCCGCCCACATCAAAGGAGGTATGAGCAACGAAGCCTTCTTCAAGAAGCATGGCGACGACTTGTTGGTTTTGAATGGTCTGGATTATTCAGTCAACAATCATTCTCCCGGTTCGCGTTATATGGCGACGGGCAAGCTCGACAGCCTCGCCTACCCGACGTTTGCCGCTCTGGTCGCCGCTTGCAAGGGGTCCGAAGCTCCTCTAGCTTTCCTCACGTTTGGCAATTATTCGGCAACTGGGAATCTCGTGCCGATGGCGCGAGTGCCGTATCTGACTTCGCTGAATCGACTGGCGAATGCCGACGGCGTTCAGGGCAATGCTCGCAGTCCCTTCCACGACGATTTCGTCACTGAGCGGATCGAACGCGCGCTCGCATCACAATTGAAGGCTCGCGTCTCCAAGATCGACCTGCCGCGAGTCGAGCGCGCCCAGAGTATGCTCTACGCCGCCCAACTAAACTCGAAAGCGCTCCAACGCGTTACGCCTTACATTCCTAAATCATCGCCCAAAGAACGGTTGTCCCGACAAGCCGACATCGCGCTCGCCTGCTTCAAAGCAGGAGTCTGTGTCTCGGCGAATCTCTCGATTGGACAATTCGATAGTCACGCCAACAATGACGTTGACCAAATGAAGCTGATTCCGGAGTTTCTGGCTGGCATCGACTACTTGATCACCCAGGCCGAGAAACTCAATATTCGCGAGAAGATCGTTGTCGTTATCCAAAGCGAGATGGGGCGCACGTCGACATACAACAAGGGCAACGGCAAGGATCACTGGTCGATCGGTTCGATCATGTTCATCGGGCGGAGCATTCAAGGCAATCGTGTCATTGGAGCTACCGACGACAAGCAGTTTCTACTGCCCATTGACACGCAGTCGCTGTCAATCGACAAGGACAATGGAACTCGAGTGCGGCCCGAACACATCCACGCGGCACTCCGAGAATCCGCTGGCATCACCGACCATGAGTTTGCTCGAAAGTTCCCGCTGAATGTCCCCAAGCAACAAGAGCTGAAGAGCTTGTTCGGTTGACGGAAGATTGCCTTTCTGAATTTCTTGCGTTAGCCGCCGATTTCTATTCCTTCTCGGCTTTTTGTGGCCCGCGAACGAAGAAGGATGGCCACAAAGAACGCAAAAAAGACACCAGAATGACAGTGGCGTTTGGACGGTGTGCGTTCTGGCGAGAGTCTGTTGCGAATGGGATTTAGTACGCGGGGCGGTTAGGCAAATGGCTGGCTATCGAGTCATCGTCATCAGATATTTCTTTATATAGAGCTTGGGAGCGCCGAAGTTGATGAGCAACCCCGTTTCGATACGGGCGGACTTCAGGTAGCCAAGGATTTGAGCAACATGTTCATTCGCAATGGCTTTGCAAGCTTTCAGTTCAACAATCAAGCAGTCTTCAATAGACAGGTCGGCAATATACTCGCCTAAGATCGTTCCGTCTTCGTCATAGACTGCGAGTCTACGTTGCTGGCAGACTGCGACGCCTTGTTTCCTCAGGCGGTGAACGAGCGCATTTTCGTAGATCTTCTCTAAGTGCCCATTCCAATGATACGAGTGGATGGAAAAGCTCGTCTCGCGAACGAGGTCGCACAGTTCGTTGATGTTCTCCCATCTCATCTTTGTCGTTTCCTCTCTGTGCTTTCGCGTCTTCTCATGGCCGTCAGTCCCGTCCAGTAGTTTGCCGCGACTGGAACGAGATCGAGCACCACGATACGCGTTAGGCGGCACAAGAAGTCCGCAGGCACACTGAGAATCTCTCCTTTCATCACAGATCTTTCCCGGTTCGTGCTCCTCGCGACTCACCTATGTCACCGCTGTCGTTGTATGTCTTGCGAGTCTCGGCGTTTCACCGCGGCTGATTGGGTCAAATCTCAATCGCAATGGACTCTCGCCCGAACGCATACCGTCCAAGGGCCGTTGTCATTCGGGCATCTTTCTTGTGTTCTCTGTGGCCATCCTTCTTCGTCGGTGGGCCACGAAAATCACAAGAAGGAATGAGGGATATCGAAAGGCGAGGCGTGGCGACTCGCCATATTCGGCGTTCTTGCCGAGAAGGGGGTTGACGGTGGACCGTGGACTATCCAGCATTTCCGTATGGAAACGACTATTCTGCCACAACCGGCGGTCGGTTTGCGGCGAGCGTTGCCCGCAACGGCAATCCTGCTTGCCATGTTTCAGCTTACCTTGCTCCAGCCTCGAACTGGGTTTGCAATTGAAGTTCGCTTCAATCAGCATATTCGGCCGATTCTCGCTGAGCATTGCTTTCAGTGTCACGGGCCGGACGAGGAAAGCCGTGAGGCCGATTTGCGACTCGACAGCGAAGACGCCGCCAAGGCGGACGCGATCATTGCCAAGAAGCCGGCCCAGAGTGAGTTGCTGCTGCGGATAATGTCCGATGATGCCGATAAGCGAATGCCTCCAGCTGATTCAGGGAAGTCGCTGACGGTCGCTCAGGTTGAACTCGTTCGGCAGTGGATTCTCGACGGGGCCCATTACGAAGGTCACTGGTCTTTCGAGCCGATCGAGAGACCGGAGCCGCCATCGGCCGGCGGCGCCGACGTCACAGAGATCGATCGCTTTGTGCTGAGCGCGCTGAAGGCGAGTTCCTTATCGCGATCGCCTGCTCTCAGCCGCCGGCAGCTTATCCGCCGCGCGACGTTCGATTTGATTGGCCTGCCACCTATCTGGGCCGAAGTCACCGCGTTCGTCAACGACAAGTCTCCCCAAGCATTCGAGAAGGTTGTGAATCGGCTGCTCGAGTCGCCCCGATATGGCGAGCGTTGGGGGCGGCACTGGCTGGATATTGCGCGATACGCGGACACTCTTGGAGGCAGCGCGATTGGATTTACGAGGTTTCCATTTTCCTATACATATCGCGATTATGTGATCCGCGCACTCAACGACGACGTGCCCTACGACCGCTTTATTACCGAACAACTCGCCGCCGACCAAATGGGACTGAGGGAAGACGACCCGGCACTGGCTGGGCTGGGATTTCTCACCGTCGGAATGCAGTTCAGAAATCCACACGATACGATCGACGATCAGATCGACGTGGTGACGCGAGGGTTGCTGGGACTGACGGTCGCCTGCACCCGGTGTCATGACCACAAGCACGATCCTTTCTTTACCGAGGACTACTATTCGCTGTATGCCACGTTGGCGAGCAGCCGAACACCTGGGCTGCTACCGTTGATTGGCCAGCCCAACGATTCAAAGCCTTACCGCGACTACCAGCGGGAACTCTCGCGACGGCGAATGTCGCACGACGAAATGGCTCGCGAACAAAGCGAGGTCATGCGAAGTCGTCTGCGAATGCAGGTTGGCGCCTATTTACGGGAACTCGCCAAGGGCGCCCCAGAGCAGGATCTATCCGCGGCGTTTCTCTCCTATCGAACCGACGACTTGCGGCCGCTCGTGCTCAATCGCTGGCGCGACTACCTGGCAAAGATGTCTCCGGACAATGCGGTGTTTGGGCCGTGGGTGCGGTTGAGGCAACTTGAGTCAAGCGGCTTCAATATGCACTGCGCCGAGTTGGTCGAGTCGTTGACGAAGGAGAATGGCGACCTGGCCAAACTGCCAGCGATGCAGAAGCTAAGCGCGGCGCCGCCTCGTTGGAACCCTCGCGTTTTGACGGCCATTCGGGAACAGAAGCCACAGACGTTGATTGAGGTCGCGGATGCGTATGGGGCGCTATTTGCCGACGTGCATCAGCAGTGGTCGCGAGCTCTTTTGGAAGCGTCGCTTGAGGCGGGCGTCGGCGCCAAGATCGTTCCAGATGAAGACCCCAAGCACTTAGAGGTGAACAGCTCAATCAACCGCCAGCTGCGACGCCATTTGTATAGTGCGAAGACGCCGACTGCCATGCCCAACGACGTTGCCGTCACGCTGCTGAATCGCCCCATTCGTGACAATCTCAGTGGCCGCAACGGAGCGATTCACAATCTGCACCTGACGTCGCCCGGGTCGCCGCCGAGAGCGATGGCGCTGCGCGAAGACCAGCAGCCTCTCGACTTCCACGTCTTCCGCCGCGGCGATCCAATCGACCGCGGCGATTTGGTTTCGGCCCGGTTCCTTAAGACGCTGTCCGCCAAGAATGCTAAGCCCTTTACTGACGGCAAGCGGCGGCTCGGTTTGGCCCAGGCCATCGTTGCCCCGACAAATCCGCTGACGCGACGGGTGGTCGTGAACTGGGTATGGCAACATCACTTTGGCAGAGGGCTCGTTCGCACGCCTGATGACTTTGGAACCCATGGCGACCCGCCGACACATCCGCAGTTGCTCGACTTTCTCGCTTCAACGTTGCTTGACGATCGTTGGTCTCTGAAGAAGTTGCATCGTCGAATCATGCTGACGGAGGTCTATCGGCAAGGGGCGATCGAGAACGCTCAGTCCCGCCGTCGCGATCCGGATAACAAACTGCTATGGAGAATGCCGCGGCGCCGACTCGACGTGGAGGCGATGCGGGACGCGATGCTCGCAGTCTCCGGCGAACTCAAAGCCAGCATGGGGGGCCGACCCTTCGACCTGCTTTCCAATCCCGTCGTTCCGCGACGCAGTGTTTACGCGTTCGTGAACCGCGACATTGTATCGAGTCTGTCCAGTACGTTTGATGGAGCGGATCCCAACTCCTGCACCGCGCAACGTCCGGAAACTACCGTTCCGCAGCAGACGCTATTTGCACTGAATTCCGCTTTTGTTCAAGACCGTGCAGTCGCCTTGGCTTCTCTGAAAGAGATGGCCTCTGCGAACACAGGCGCCGAACGCGTCCGCTCGCTCTACCAGAGAGCTTTCTCTCGGTTGCCGGAGCCGGAGGAGGTTGAGATCGCCCTCCGCTATATTCAGTTGCAGAGTGAAGATTCAAAAACGGATGCGTGGCAACGACTCGCCCATGTTTTGCTTGCCTCGAACGAGTTTGTGTTTGTTGATTAGCTTTTCGATCGAACCGCCCTCGCCCAGGCCGAAGAAGATGTCATGAAGAATCATCAACACCTTTCCCGTCGTTCGTTTCTTAAACGCAGCGGCATGGGCGTTGGCACATTGGCGCTGAGCGACCTGCTTTGCCGCGAGGATCATGCCGCCGGTTCGAGCAAAGACCTGCGAGGCGCCCACTTCCCAGGCAAGGCGAAGCATGTAATTCATGTCTTCCTAAACGGAGGAATGTCCCAGGTTGATACGCTGGACCCGAAGCCTGAATTGACAAAGCGGGCGGGGCAGATGCTGCCCTTTCAAAACCTGCAGACAGAACGAAAAACCGGCGTGGCTCTTCCCTCGCCATTCCAGTTCAAGCGGCACGGCGAGAGCGGGATCCCAATCAGTGACATCTTCCCGCATTTGTCAAAGTGCGCAGACGATTTGGCCGTGATCCGGTCGATGCATGTCGAATTGCCGAACCATGAGATGTCGCTGATGTTGATGAATACTGGCCACCAGCGTCAGGTGCGTCCAAGTTTCGGTTCGTGGCTGACCTGGGGAATGGGGACGCAAAACCAGAACTTGCCGGGATTCGTCGCACTTTGCCCTGGGGGACTTCCAGTTGGAGGCGCGGGAAACTGGCGGTCCGCTTTTCTCCCCGGCGCTTACCAGGGAACTCACGTCGATACGTCCAAGCCCGATCCGAAACAGTTGATCGAGTATGTTCACAACGATCGCATGACGCCGCGGGAACAGCAGGTCCAATTTGAACTGCTGAAGACGCTGAACGCTCGGCATCTGGCGGACCGTCCTGGCGAGGTTGCTCTGGAAGCTCGCATCCGCTCGTTCGAGCTGGCCTACCGCATGCAGACTGAAGCGACCGACGCGTTCGATATTCAGCAGGAGCCTAAACACATTTTGAAAATGTATGGAGACGGCCCTCAGAATCGCCAATTGTTAATGGCCAGACGGCTGGTCGAACGAGGCGTGCGGTTCGTGCAGACTTGGCACGGCAACATGCAGCCATGGGATAGCCACTCGAACATCAAAGCAGCTCATCGCAAAGTGGCCGGCGAGTGCGACCAGGGCCTGGCTGCGTTGCTCACCGACCTCAAGCAACGGGGGTTGCTGGACGAGACGTTGGTTCTGTGTACGGGTGAATTTGGTCGGACTCCTTCGGTTGAATTGAGTCAAAACGGCGCTGGTGCGGTTCAGGGTCGCGACCACAACCACTGGGGATTCTCGTTGTGGCTTGCTGGAGGGGGCGTAAAGGGGGGGACTATCTACGGAGCCACCGACGAATTCGGTTTCAAAGCTGTCGAGAATCCTGTCTCCGTCCACGATCTACACGCCACGATGTTGCACCTGCTCGGCTTCGACCACGAGCGGTTGACCTACCGTTTTGCCAGTCGCGACTACCGCTTAACCGACCTTGCCGGCAAGGTGGTTGACGCCGTCATCGCCTGACTCCGTCGCCCGGACTGCCCAGCCGTTCCGTCGCCAGCGCACTAAAGAAACATGTCTGGAGTTGCAGATTTCTTCGTGTCGCCAATGTTTGCCGCGCCGATGACCACAGCCCGATTCTAGGGGATCTTGCACAGCGAATGCCACAGCAAAGGCACTCCGCCCCAACTTTTCATCTAGAATCGGTACTTCTTGAGACTCCGTTTGCGCGTCTACTGTGTCCGAGGCGAAATGCGAATGCCCGCGACTCCTCGCCCAATTTTCACCGGACGGTGGGTACTTGTCGTACCATAGAGGGCGTATTGGATCGGAGAATCGTTTGATGACACGGACCACCTCCTGCCTGCTGATCGTTTTGTGCTTCACGGCGCATTCGTTCGCCTGCGCGGACGACGGCATCGAGTTCTTCGAGAAGAAAATTCGCCCGGTGCTGGTGAAGCATTGTTATGAGTGTCATTCCGCCGCGTCGGATGAAGCGAAAGGCGAACTAGTTCTCGACTATCGCGATGGGCTGCGAGGTGGCGGCGAATCAGGAGCAGCCATCGTGCCGGGCAAGCCGCAGGAGAGCCTGCTCTTGGAGGCGTTGCGGCATGAGTCGTTTGAGATGCCGCCGAAAAAGAAACTGCCAGCGGCTGTGATCGCCGACTTTGAACAGTGGATTCGTTTGGGAGCGGTTGATCCGAGAGACAAGACACCGTCCCGAACGGATGTAGCCGCCTCAAGATGGAAGGCGCAACTTGTTGAGCGAAGCCAGTGGTGGAGTTTGCAGCCGCTCAAGAAGGAATCGCTGCCCGAAGTCCACGCTGCGGATTGGTCGAAGGAGCCTGTCGATCGATTCGTCCGCTCGGCGCTCGACGAAGCCGGGCTGCTTCCTGCGAAGGGGGCCCAGCCCGAGATCTTATTGCGACGTCTCGCATTTGTGCTGACGGGGCTGCCACCAAAGCCGGGGCAAATCAGACCGTTTGCGGAGGCGTTCGCAGGGGATGCCGAGGCGGCGCTCGACCAGCTAGTGGACGACTTGCTCGCGTCGCCTCATTTTGGCGAACGGTTCGCGCGACATTGGATGGATGTCGTGCGTTACACCGACACCTTCGGCTACGAGTGGGACAATCCGGCCAAGGGCTCGTGGGAATACCGCGACTATCTGATACGCGCTTTCAATCAGGACATTGGATTTGACCAGTTGATACGCGAGCAGATCGCCGGCGACCTGCTGGCCGCTCCGCGGATCAATCAGGAGGCGGGAGTCAACGAGAGCTTGATCGGCCCGATGTTTTATCACATGGGCGAGCATCGGCACGGAGACAGTCTGGTATTCAACGGGGTCCATCAGGAAATGGTGAACAACAAGATCGATGCCTTCTCAAAGGCGTTCTTGGCCATGACCGTAGCTTGCGCTCGTTGCCACGATCACAAACTCGATGCCATTTCGCAGACGGACTACTACGCGCTGGCCGGCGTTTTCATGTCGCCGCGCTGGACGGCCCGGTCGATCGATGTTCTGGGGAAAAATGACGCGGCGATCGAGGAGCTTATTCGGTTGCGTGGCGAGATCCAGAAGCGGATGGGGCAGGTATGGAATTCAAACCGCGGTACCTTGAGCAGGGGGTCATCGCTGAGAAAATGGGCGCATGCCAATCGATCAACATTGGTTGGTGCGAAGATCGACGACGTCGCTTGGCCCTTGGCCCAACTGCTCAGCGACACCGCGACCGATGTGGACTGGCTGAAGGCCGCGAACCTCTCCGCAAAGCCCGCAGCCAAGTCGACAGAACTGGTCGTTGAAAATGACGGCGCCATCCTGGCCCAAGGCGAGTTGGCGGAGACCGACGCTTACACAGTGAAATTCACAACCGATCCTGGTGACGCCAGTCTGCTCCGACTCGAAGCGCTAACGCACCCGAGTCTGGGCGAAGGTGGACCAGGGCGGACGGCTCATGGCAATTTCGTGCTCACCCATGTGCGCGTTGAGGTAAAGCCGCTCGCCGCGCCGGGGTCGCAGCCGCGGCCTGTGCAGAAGCTTATCCCCACATCAGCTCGGGCCGATTATTCCCAGCCTGGGTATCCTGTCACTGCCGCGCTCGATCCCGCAACTCGCAGCGGCTGGGGCGTCGGCTTGGGTGGCAACGTCGATCGCACGGCCTGGTTCACTTTCGCCAAGCCGGTTGAGCTCCCGCACGGCGGCGAGTGGACGGTCACTTTGGAGCATCACTATGGAAGCCGCCATGTGTTGGGTAGATTTCGGCTCACTCCCGGACTTGAAAAGGCCTCGCCCCGCGCATCCGACGGCGCAATCAAGGCCGCCTGGCAACAGCTGGCAACTGAATGGCGCACCACGCGTGAGTCCCGCCTGAAAATCGACGCGGGCAAATTCACCGTGCTGAGTGATTTCTCCGAACCAGGGCTGCCCGATGGATGGAGTGCTGAGGGCGATGGCATTCAGCATGGCTATGTTGTCGACGGTGCGCCGCGGGTCAGTCTGAGCGGCGAGACGATCGTGGATCAATTGCGTCCGCGCGGCTACCACACCCACTCGCTATCGTCGAAGCTGGCCGGCGCGGTCCGACTGCCGGCCCAGGACAAGATTCCCGGACGGCAGCTAAGCCTAAAACTGCGCGGCGGAGAATGGGCTGGCCAAATGGTCGTGCCTCAGAACGCGTTTCAAACTGAGCCGCTCACGTTTCTTGACCCGGCGGCGCCGCTCGGATGGAAGACGTTTGCGGACCGAGGCTTAAAGCCGGCCCACGGCATCACGCGGATGCTTCCGGAAATCATGACCTCGTCGCTGCATTCAAATTTTCCGCCTCGGACGGGTTTGGCACGCGCCGGGAAAGTCACGCTTCCCCCACATGATGATGGTTTCAACAAACGCAGCTGGTTCAGCTTGACTGGGATCGTCGCGCACGATGCGGGCGGAGTTCCTCAGAACACGCTTGAACTATTCACCCCGCTGTTTGAAGGCGAGTCGCCCGCTTTGGGCCAAGATGCCTGGCAGCGAGTGGCGGCATGGTTCTCGGACGCGGTTCGTCGCTGGTCCGCCGACGAAGCGACCTCCGAAGATGTCAAGTTGCTCAACTGGCTGCTCGCGCAGAATCTGCTCCCAAATCAAGCGAAAGATGTCCCTGACATTGCGGCGCTGGTGGGAGCGTATCGCGAAGTCGAATCGCGCATCGCGTACCCTCGCAGCGTCATGAGTATGGACGAACGCGGCGTCGCGCCGATGAACTATCGAATCAACGTGCGCGGCGATGTCTACGCAAACGGACCAGCGATCCCTCGCGATTTCCTGGAAGTGTTCGCCGGGCAACATCGCGTGGCTGGAAGCCAAGGCAGCGGTCGGCTGGAGTTGGCGAAGTATCTTAGCAGTCGGAACAACCCGCAAACGGCAAGAGTCTATGTCAATCGCGTCTGGCAGGCCGTGTTTGGCAGGGGGATTGTCGCGACGCCAAACGACTTCGGAAAACTCGGCGCCCGTCCGTCGCATCCCGAGCTTCTCGACTGGCTCTCGGCAACGTTTATCGAGGAAGGCTGGTCCACAAAGAAGTTGGTCCGTCGCTTGGTGTTGAGCCGAACGTTTCGTCAGGCGGGAACTGTTTTTCAGGCGGCGGCCGATCTCGATCCCGACAACAGTTTGCTCCACCATTATCCGACTCGACGGCTGGAAGCGGAAGCAATTCGAGACGGTCTGCTCGCCGTCTCTGGCAGGCTCGACCCGCAGCTTTTTGGCCAGCCAATCAATCCTCCACGATTGGTCGAAGACGGAGCCAAGCGGCTCTTCTCGGGACCAGCTGATAGTGACGGGCGGCGTTCAATTTACATGAAGATGTCGATTATGGATCCACCGAAGTTTCTCGTCTGTTTTAACTTGCCTGATCTCAAGTTGCCGACTGGTCATCGGGACGTTACCAATAACCCAACGCAGGCGCTAGCGCTGCTCAACAACCCGCTGGTCGTCCAGTTGAGTGATCATTGGGGCGAACTTCTAGTGAAGGATGGCTGTGACGATCCCCAACAACGAGTCCGCGATATGTTCTTGCGGGCACTTGGCCGGTCGCCCGGCAGCGGCGAGTTACAACGCTGGACAGAAGCGGTGGCCAGTTATTCGAAGTCAGACGATGTCATGACGGACGCGGAAGCTTGGTCGGAACTGGCCCATCTCTTCTTCAACACAAAAGAGTTCATTTACTACAGGTGAAGCCAATGAGCGGACAATCCAACACCTGTCGATGGCCCGGTCGGGTCTGCGAGGATTTTTCCCGTCGCGGCTTCCTAAAGAACTCGTCAGCCGGCTTCGGCTGGCTGGCTCTGAACGGGTTGCTTGCAGATCCAGCATTTTCTGGCGAGCGGAAACCCAAGCAACTCCATTTTTCGGCCCGCGCCAAAAGCGTCATCTTCTGCTTCATGGACGGCGGGCCGAGTCATGTGGATACGTTCGACCTCAAGCCCATGTTGAAGAAGTTCGAAGGCAAAGCGATTGGCGCTGACGCCGTTTCCAATCGCTCGCAGTCCGCCGCCAATCGCCTCTGGTTTGGCAGTCCGTGGAAGTTCAAACAGCGCGGCGAGGCCGGGCTGTGGGTGAGTGACCTGTTTCCCCGCCTCGCAGAGGTCGCCGATGATCTGTGCGTGGTGCGATCGATGGTCGGTGAGTTGCCGCTTCACGGTCAGCAAAATCTCCTGCTGCACACGGGGCGCATTCTCGGCCAAGCGCCCAGCATCGGTGCGTGGGTCTCGTATGGACTTGGCAGCGAGAACCAGAACCTGCCTGGCTACATATTGCTCAACAATGACTGGGTTCCCAACGGCGGCTTGGAGAATTTTGGAAGCTCGTTCCTGCCTGCCTCTCACGCCGCAACCATGCTGCGTCCCCAGGGAGTGCCGGTGGACAACATTAAGCCATCGGATTCTCTCGACTTGCAACGCCGCAAACTGGCCTTGCTGGCCGAGCAAGACAAAGAGTTCGCGGGGCAGGCAGCAAACGCGAATGTAATCGACGGCGCGATTGCTAACTATGAAACCGCATTCCGCATGCAAAGCGCCGTTCCTCGAATCGCTGACATCACGCGCGAACCTGAACATATTCGGAAACTGTATGGCCTTGATTCCAAAGACACCCACCAGCAGCTCTATGCGAGCCAGGCGCTCCGCGCGAGACGGCTGGTGGAGGCCGGAGTGCGATTTGTTGAGATAACTTGCCCCAGCTTCGATGGGAATAACTCGCCATGGGACCAGCATTCGCAAATCAAGAAGAATCATGAAAAGAATGCGCGCGTGACCGAGCAGTCGGTGGCGGCTCTGATTGTCGATCTCAAGCAGAGAGGATTGCTCGAAGATACCATCGTCGTATGGGCCGGCGAAATGGGCCGGACGCCGCACACGCCCAAAGTGACGCCCTCCTGCGGACGCGACCACCATGTCAACGGCTATTCGCTCTTCATGGCGGGTGGCGGCTTCAAGCGGGGAGTCGCCTACGGGCAGACGGACGATTTCGGAAACGGCGTCATCGAGAACAAAGTCGATATCCATGATATCCACGCCACGATTTTGCACCAGCTGGGCGTGGATCACGAACGACTGACCTTCCGCTACGGCGGCCGAGACCAACGACTGACCGACGTGCATGGTCGGGTAGTCAAAGAACTGCTGGCGTGAAAAGTTGAGGCGATGACTGCTGTGTAACTGCGAGCCCCGAAGATATAGGTTGAGAAATGAGAAGACGTGTTGTGATCATTGGCTTAAGCAGCGTTGCCGCGTTGTTCGCCCTTCTTTCCGCGAACGCTTTCGCGGCGGAGAACCAGCCCGCGACGTTTGACTGCCGGTGGACGGAGCGCCCGTTAACGATTGATGGCAAGGTTGACGAGGACGCCTGGAAAAGCGCTCAGCTGATTGAACACTTCTATCTGCCCTGGTTGCGTGACAATCCGCGTCGGGCCAAAACCGCGACGAAAGCCAAGCTGCTTTGGGATCGCGAATACCTGTATTTTTCGGCGAAGATGGAAGATAACGATTTGTATGCCGACGTGAAGGAGCACGACGGAAAAACATGGCATAACGACGTCTTCGAGCTGTTCTTCAAGCCGGCGACGGACAAGCCGGGTTATTACGAGTTTCAAGTGAACGCCGCCGGAACTGTGATGGATCTGTTTCTGCCCCGTCGCGGAGCTGGCGGGTTTCAACGGTTCATCGATGAACGTGAATTCCACATTGACGCGAAAGTTCAACTCGACGGCTCGCTCAATAAGTGGCAGGACACCGACAGGGGTTGGACGGTCGAGGGCAGGATTCCCTGGCGAGATTTTCTGGTGACAGGCGGACGCCCGGCGGTTGGGGAGCAATGGAAATTCGCGCTGTGTCGCTACGACTACTCAGTCGATTTCGAGGGGCCGGAACTCTCAACCTGCGCGCCTCTGAAAACAAAGGTCGATTTCCACCGACACGAAGAATACGCGACACTGATTTTTCGGTCACCCGACAAGCAAAGCTCCGCCAAGCCCCCCGCTATTGAAGGCTGGTCGCCCGTAACCACGTCGCGAGTGGCTGGGTCGCCCGATCCGCCGCTGCCATACACGACGCGACGAGCCTATCCGAAATTGCAGCTCGACTTTCCTGTGTTCATGATCAGGGAGCCAGTTAGCCGACGTCTCTACTTTATCGATCAGGAACGCCAGTATGGTGAGACACGACTCTGTCGAACCAAGGGCGATCCGGCTTCTGGGGAGTACGAAGTGTTGGTCGAGTTTGAGAAAACCGTTGCCTATTCGCTCTGCTTTCACCCGCAGTTCGAAAAGAACGGCTTCCTCTATCTGGGCGCCAACGCCGCGTGGCGCGAAGGCGAACCAAAGAAGTCGCGGGTAACACGATATCAGGTTGATCGCCAGCCGCCTCATAAGCTCGACCCGGCGTCGGCCACGACGATAATTGAGTGGGAGTCCAACGGGCATAACGGCGCCGCCGTTGCGTTTGGGCTGGATGGCATGTTGTTCGTGACGTCCGGCGATGGCACCTCAGATTCCGATGACAACGTGGCGGGACAAGGTCTCGACCATCTGCTGGCGAAAGTGTTGCGAATCGACGTTGATCGACCCTCGCCCGGACGACCATACTCGATTCCCGCAGACAACCCGTTTACGGGGCAGGAAGATGTCGCGCCCGAGACGTGGGCCTATGGCATGCGAAACCCCTGGCGAATGACCGTTGACCAGAAAACGGGACACGTCTGGGTCGGCAACAACGGTCAGGATCTCTGGGAGCAGGCTTACCTGGTCGAGAAGGGCGCCAACTACGGTTGGAGTGTTTACGAAGGCAGTCATCCCTTCTACTTGAACCGTCGACTCGGACCCCATCCACACTCGAAGCCGACTGTCGAACACTCGCATTCCGAATCTCGTTCGCTTACCGGCGGTGTCGTCTACTATGGGACCCGTCTTCCCGAACTTCGCGGCGCCTATATCTACGGCGATCATTCGACGGGGAAGATCTGGGGCGTCAAGCATGACGGTGAGAAGACGATCTGGGCGAGGGAACTGGCGGACACCCCATTCAATATTACAGCCTTTGCGCTGGATTCCGATGGCGAGTTGCTAGTCGCCGATCATCGCGGCGGTGGAAAGGGCGGGTTCTATTCGCTCGTGGCGAACGATAAATCAACTCGCGATCGCGATGCGTTTCCAAGAAAGCTGAGCGACAGCGGATTATTTCAGTCGGTCAAAGACCATCAGATGGCGAAGGGGCTGATCCCGTATTCGGTCAATTCGCCGCTTTGGTCAGACGGCGCATTTCAGGCCCGCTGGATTGCGCTGCCGCCAGCGCTGGCCGAAGACGGGAAGCCGTCGCCAAACCCCATCGAAGTTCAAGGGAATCGCAGCTGGAGCTTTCCCGATGGCACTGTGGTTGTCAAATCGTTGGGCCTCGAAATGAGCGAGGGCGATCCGACATCCAGGCGATGGGTCGAAACGCAATTTCTCAGTAGGCAGCAGGGCGAATGGGTCGGCTATTCATACGCGTGGAACAACGAACAAACGGATGCTCTCCTCGTTGAGCCCGATGGTAGAAATCACGCGTTTCAAATCCGCGGAGCAAACGGCGATCGTCGCACGCAGACCTGGCGGTACTCGGGCCGTACTGAGTGCATGGTTTGTCACAGCCGAGCAGCGAATTATGTCCTTGGCTTGTCGACATTGCAGATGAACAAGGAACATGATTACGGCGCAGTTGCTGAAAACCAACTTCGAGTGCTTGAGCATCTCGGCGTGCTACGCATCAATTGGAGTCGTGAAGTACAGGACGATGTCCGCAAGCAGCTAGGCGAGCAGGGGATGGAACGCAACGAAATAGACGAATTTGTCCGCAACATGACTGCGACTCGCAACCAGCGCAATCCAGCCGTTTCAACACTGTTCGCAAAGCCGCCGGAACAGTACGAGTCGCTGGTCGACCCGTATGACTCAACCGCTGCCCTCGACTCGCGAGCTCGTTCCTACTTGCACGCCAATTGCGCGCATTGCCACGTGCCTGCCGGCGGCGGGAACGCTCAAATGGAATTGGAGTTCGCCACAGCCCCAGAGAAAACCAAGATTTTCGACGCGATGCCGGTCCACAGTAAGTTCGGCATGCTGGACGCGAAACTTGTCGCTCGCGGCGATCCGTTCCGCTCGGTGTTGCTGCTGCGGATGTCGAAGCTGGGAGGCGGACGGATGCCGCGATTAGGTTCAACCGTTGTCGACGAGCGAGCCGTTGGTCTCGTTCATCAGTGGATCACCAACCTGGCGCCCGACCCCGACAACCCTCCCCCGGACAGCTCAGTGGCCAGGCAGCGAAAACGCGAACTGACATCGCTCGAGAAGCTGCGCACCTCCGCTGACGGAGCCGCCCGCCAGCAGGCTGCCGAGCGCCTGCTGGCGACGACCAGCGGCGCTTTGATGGTGCTGCGGGCCATGGACCAAAGAGCTATCGTGGGCGCGGCCCGCGAGGAGATCATTCACAAGGCGTCGGCCCACGCCGAACCCCAAGTTCGCGAATTGTTCGAGAAATTTCTGCCAGAGGAGAAACGGATCAAGCGGCTCGGCAGCGTCGTCAAGCCGAGCGAGATCTTGACCCTGAGAGGAGACAATGCGCGGGGCGAGCAAGTGTTCTTTCAAACTGCCGGAGTGTCCTGCCAGAATTGTCATCAGATCGGCGGAAAAGGGAAAGAACTCGGTCCTGACTTGAGCCAAATCGGCAAGAAGTATAATCGCCAGCAGATCCTGGAGAGCCTTCTGGAACCCTCGAGAATCATCGATCCGAAGTTCCTCACGATCCAGGTCGAGACCACGCGGGGGCGAGTGTTCACTGGATTGCTGGTCGAAAAAACAGCTGCAAAAGTCGTGCTTAAAGACAATGAACACAAGCTGATAGAACTTCCTCGCCAAGAAATTGAACTGCTCGTGCCGCAACAGAAATCGCTGATGCCCGAACTGCTGCTGCGCGATATGACGCGCGAGCAAGTGGCCGATCTGCTTGAGTTCCTGTCGTCGTTGAAGTAGCCCTGATGGCAGGCACAGTCGCTTGACTTTGCGGGGTGTTTCATAATAGTTTAATAGTTAACTATTCGCTCGCTTGACCGCATGTGAGTCCAGCTCGATGAGACGGCGAACTTCTGATCTCCTAGACGACTTTCCCGACACGCCGGCAAGGCGCGCCGTGGTGTCGGTTGTACGGAGCTTTGGCGCGCTGTCGCGACGGATGGGACCCTACTACGCCAATTTCGATCTCACCCCGCCCCAATTTCAAATGCTGACTGTGCTGAATCGCTTGCGCGGCGAGCAGGTAACGCAGCGCCGTTTGGGCCAGGAGTTATATGTTTCGTTCCCGAACGTTACGGTCATGCTGGCGCGGTTAGAAGACGCGGGGCTTATCGAGAAAGTAGTCAACAGCGCCGATCGCCGCGAGAGGTTCGTCAAGATCTCACGCCGCGGCCGCGCGCTGCTAAAACGGATCTGGAAAGTCCAGCCGGACCAGCTAGAACGAGTCACGTCCGGCTTAACGGATCAGGAGCGGCTCGACTTGACGCGGCTCTTGAACAAGATGATCGACGGGCAGGCCACGCCCGAGGCGTCGTGAAGGGGTAATCTGCGAGTGGCGAACCAAACTGACCAACCTCATTTTCTCCACCCCCGCCCAAGAAGACAAAGCCATGTGTTCGACTAACCGATCACGGTGTCGAGGCAGCCATCTTTCGCGACCGATTATCGCCTCCGCACTGTTGGCGTTGTTGTTCATGACGACTTCGCTTACCGCCGACACGATTCGAGTGCCTCAGGATCAGCAGACAGTGCAAGCGGGCATCGATGCGGCGGAGGAAGGCGACACAGTTCTCGTCAGTGCTGGAAGCTACAAGGAACGCATCCGTTTGAAATCGGGGGTTACGGTCAAGAGCGAGGGCGACAACGCCAAAGGCGATCTTGGACTAAAACGCGCCGAAGAGACGATCATTGACGGAAGCGTCGAGGGCGCCCAAGGGCCGGGAGTCGTGATGGCGGAGGATGCGACGTTGGACGGTTTTACGGTGACGGGAGTCGGGAAATATGACGACGCTCTCTGGACGAAGCACAACGCCACGCAAGGCGAGGAGCAGGCCTACGAACATATTGGCGAGCCTGGCACGGCCGGCATCGCCGTGAACGGCGTTTCTCGCTGCACCGTCGCCAACAACATCGTGCATCACATCGGATATACCGGTATCGCCATCATGGGCGCCAAAGGCAGGCGCGTCGCCCCCAGCATCGTTCGCAATGTCACCTACCGCAATATGGGTGGCGGAATCGGCTCGATGAAGGGGTCCACGGCCAGCATCGAAGGAAATATCTGTTTTGAGAACTTTTACGCCGGCATCGGACACAGCGACGCGAGCCCACTTGTGGCCGATAACGTCTGTTACGCGAACATCCGCGCAGGCATCGGCATTAGCGAGCATAGTAAGCCAATCGTCCGGGGCAACAAGTGCTACAAGAACCGTCGCGCGGGGATTGGGATTCGCACCGGCTCGGAGACCACGCCGCTGGTCGAAAACAATGAGTGCTACGAGAACGACATGGCAGGCATTGGCGTGCGAGCTGACGCGACGCCGATCGTTCGCCACAATCGCTGTTACAAGAACGTGATGGCGGGGATCGGTTGCCGCACAAAGGCGCGGCCCTTGATTGAGCACAACCATTGCTACGAGAACAAGATGGCTGGCATTGGTTGCCGCTCCGAAGCCGAGCCCGTGATTCGCAACAACCGCTGCTACAAGAACGAGATGGCTGGGATCGGCTCGCAAGACGGCGCCCGTCCCGTGATCGCGGACAACGAGTGCTTTGACAACGTGATGGCCGGAATTGGCACTGAACGGAAGGCCCTGGCGATTATTCGAGGCAACCGCTGTTACAAGAACCAGATGGCTGGCATCGGCACCCGCTCCGAGGCCCGTTCGATCATCGACGGCAATCTGTGCTTTGAGAACAAGATGGCGGGGATCGGTGTGGAAGACGGGGCGGAGTCGATCGTTCGAGACAATCAGTGCTTGAAGAACGGGGCGGCCGGCATTGGAGTGCAGAAGACCGCCAAGGCTCTGATCGTCAAGAATCAGTGTCGCGAGAACAAGCAAGCCGGTATCGGCGTCCGAGAGAAGGCGTCGGCCTTGATTCTCGAAAACAAGTGCCTTGAGAACAAGCTGGTGGCCATCGGCGTGCGAAGTGGATCCTCGGTCCGAATTGCCGACAATCTGCTCGTTCGGACCGGCGGCATGCCTCCGATGATAGCCGTCCGCGAAAGCTCATCGGCCATTGTTGCCGACAACACAATCACCGGCGGTGGCGTGGCGGGTGTGATGGTCCAAGGAACTGCGACGATCTCGGGCAATCAGTTTCACGGCAACGGCCCGCGGGGCGGTCCGGGCCCGCCGAATTTTGCCGTGTGGGTCCATGGCGGCTCCAACGTCATGTTCGCGAACAACCGGACTGACCGCTGGCGACACGCGTTGTTCGCGTCGGGGGCGAAGCAGATCCACGCGGTCAACAATAGGACCAGCAACTTCCTCGGTGCAGCTATCGTGGTGGGCAAGTCGGAATTGCCGGCCCACGTCTTTGGCAATACCGCGCTGTCGGACAGTGAAAAAGACCAAGCCGCCCAGGTCAGCGGGCCGCAGGGCGTCGTTGCCGAAAACGAGAGAATATCACCGCCGCCCGAGAAAGAGGCCAATGCGAAGAAGACGGCCCCGTAATCGTACTTCTCAGGAAATCACCCGACTAAGATCGCCCCTGGGGGCGATTGCGCCGCTTGTAGGGGTCGTTCGCATGGTCGCTTCAAAACAGGTCCTGACTTCGCTTAAACGTAAGGTATTGTTTCGGTGATGGTGTGCCTCAACACTAAGTGCGTTGACGACACGCTACCGGCCGAGAGAAGCTAGTTTCAGTACTGCCGGTACGCTGGGCAATAGACAGGATGCGGAGCGGGCAATGTCGATTTCTAGAGACTATTTCATCAAGACACTGGCGCGCGATGTCATGACTCGTGACGTTGTCACCTGTTCCGCCAACGAGAGTTCTGCTGTCGCCGTGAAGTTGCTCAAGACCAACAAGATCAGCGGGGCGCCAGTTGTCTCGAATGAAGGCATCTGCTTGGGTGTGTTCAGCGTCAAGGATCTTCCGCGTGGAGAAGGGCAGTGCGAAAATGCCGTGTTTTGCCACATGACCTCGCCGGCAATCACTGTATCTGAGCACCACTCGCTGTTGGATGTCGCCGCCATCTTGCACTCAAGCCGCGTTCACCGTGTTCCTGTCGTCGATAATCGAGGGCACGTACTGGGGATCATCAGCACGATGGATATCGTCGATGAAGTCATTAATGCGATGGATGCGGAAGCGGCGGGGAACGCAGAATGTGTGGGAGCCGTCCCGAAGCAATAGCTTTGCGAATGGCTACCGATATAACGTCTGTGCCTAAAGTCCCACCCGCGATTCTCGTCGGTGCGCCCGTCGGTCGGTCGAAGTCTCCCAACGTCGCGAAGCGCGTGGCCGACTTGTCACGGTGCGAGCGACTCTCAGGCGAAAACATCTGTTTATTGTCGTAGGCCCGTTTCGCGGTCGGCACGCGTCGCCGACATTTGATAGATTTCAGTCTCGGCGTCCGCAGGCATTTGCAGCGAGAACGGCATGAGACGAATGAGAATGCGAGTAGAAATTGCCCCAAGTAAACTTCGCTTCGGCGTTGCCGCCTGGAATATGCTGGTCGGTCTTGCCTGTGTTTCGAGTGTTGCCTGTATTTCGTGTATCTCGAACGCCTCAGCATTTGCGAAAGAGCGCCCTAACGTCCTGCTAATTCTGGTGGACGATCTCAAGCCGGCGCTCGGTTGCTACGGCGACTCGGTGGCCAAGACGCCGAACATCGACGCGCTTGCTCGCCGGGGATTACGATTTGAGTTGGCCTATTGCAATCAGGCCGTCTGTGCGCCATCGCGGTTTACGCTGATGCTGGGTGCGCATTCGACTTCAACGGGACTCTACGGACTCGGCAGCCAACTCCGCGATCTCGTGCCCAACGCTGTCACAATGCCTCAGCATTTTGCCAAACACGGCTACCGTACCGAGTCGCTCGGCAAGGTGTTTCACATTGGGCACGGCAATAACGGTGATCCTCGGTCATTCCGCGCGCCGCATTTTCATGACAAAGTGATCGAATACCTGGACCCTTCAAGTACGAGCGGAGGCCAACTAACTCGTGAGGAAGCGCTGTTCACCAATCAGAAGCTCGGACAAATACGCTCGTTGCCCAGAGGTGCGGCTTTCGAATCGCCCATCGTGGAAGACAATGCGTATGCTGATGGCCGCGTCGCCGAAGAGACCATTAAGCGTCTGCGCGCCGCTTCCAAGCGACGGGGCAAAGAGGGCGAGGCATTCTTTATCGTTGCGGGATTCGTTCGGCCGCACTTGCCGTTTAGCGCGCCGAAGAAGTACTGGGACCTCCACGATCCGGCTGCGCTGCCGATGCCCAAATACGAAGAACTCCCCGCTGGGGCTCCGGCGGTTGCAGGCAAACGGGGTGGTGAAATCGCAGCGTACTCGCCAGTGCCGGTTAAGGGTCCGTTAAGCGCAAGACTCAAGCGAGAATTGATCCACGGCTACTATGCGAGCACGAGTTTCGTTGATGCGCAGATCGGCAAAGTGATGACTGAGTTCGACCAGTTGGGGCTAGCCGACAACACGATCGTTGTGCTCTGGGGCGACCATGGATTCCACCTCGGGGATCTCGGCATTTGGACCAAACACACCAACTATGAACAGGCCAACCGCATCCCGATTTTGATCGTCGCACCTGGCGTTACGACTCCCAATTCCTCGACGCATCAACTTGCTGAAAGCGTCGACCTTTTTCCAACCTTGGCCGAATTGGCGGGGCTTCCCGCGCCCAAAGGACCGCAGTCAATCGACGGAGCCAGCCTCGTACCGGTACTACAGGATCCCAACCAGCGAGTCCGGGACCACGCATACCATGTCTATCCTCGCAGGAAACTGGGCCGGGCTATTCGCACCGAACGTTATCGTTTGGTCGAATGGAAAGAACTCGGTCGATCCGCGGGGCCAGCGGAATACGAGCTGTACGATTACCAAACCGATCCGCACGAGACCGAGAACCTGGCGACGAAAGAGCTTGAAGTTGTCGCCCAGCTGCGGAAGAAACTAGCAAGCTATCCCAATCCAGTGGCGCGGCGGAAGCGGTCGAGAAAATGATCCCGTTGACTCTGCATTCTGCCCGTTAGCTCACGTCTGAGAGACGATCCGTATGAAGACCATTTCGCCTTGTCTATTCACTCTTGCCACGCTCTTCTGCAGCTTTTCCGCCGGCGCTGACAGGCCGCACGTCATCCTGATCATGGTCGACGACATGGGGTTCTCTGATCTGGGATATCACGGTGGCGAGATCAACACGCCCAATCTCGACTCACTGGCCCACGGAGGCGTGCGGTTCTCGCAGTTTTATAACAGCGGACGTTGTTGCCCAACCCGCGCCACGCTGATGACTGGTTTGCACCCGCACCAGACGGGTATCGGGTGGATGACACAGCCGCCGAACAGTCAGCGAGGTAAGAACAAGCCACCCGCCTACCAGGGCTATTTGAATCGGCAGTGCGTCACGATCGCAGAAGTGCTTGGCGAACGTGGTTACGCAACCATGATGACAGGCAAGTGGCACTTGGGCGCGAATGCTCGCGATCGCTGGCCGCTGCAACGCGGTTTCGAGAAGTTCTACGGTTGTGGGCCGGGCGCCCTGCGGTTGTTTCATCCCGAGCATCCACGCGGCATTACGATGGGCAACGAGCCAATTCAGAATCCAAAGAGCTCGACGGATGACGCGTTCTACACGACTGATGCATTCACCGACTTCGCGATCCAATTCTTGAAGGAGGAGCTCGAGGGCGCCGCGCGGCCGATGTTTCTCTATCTGGCCTACAATGCGCCACATTGGCCGCTGCAAGCTTTCGAAACCGACATCGCCAAGTACCGGGGCAAATATAAGATCGGCTGGGACCGCCTACGCGAACAACGCCACCGACGCCAGATTGAATTGGGTCTTGTCGATCCCCAATGGGAGATCTCGACTCGTACGCCCGGCATCCCCGCGTGGGAGACACTGGACGACAAGAAGCGAGACGAGATGGACCTGAAGATGGCGGTCTATGCCGCGATGATCGATCGCATCGATCAGAACATCGGGAAGCTCATCGAGTTTCTGAAGAAGTCGGGACTGCACGATGATACGCTGATCCTCTTCCTTTCGGACAATGGCGGCTGCCAGGAGGGAGGAATGCTGGGCCGCGGCGAATTCTACGACGTCCAGAAACGCAACCTCGAGAACGCCAATAGCTACGGCGAGGCGTGGGCCAATGCCAGCAATACGCCGTTTCGGCTCTACAAACATTTTTCCCATGAAGGCGGTGCAGCTACGCCATTTTTCATGCACTGGCCCGCCAAGATCGCGCCCCGAAAGGACTGGTTCGCGGATCCCGCCCAATTGATCGACATCATGCCCACGATTCTGGACGTGGCCGATGCCAAATATCCGCTTAAGGCCCACAGCCATGAGATTCCGAACTTGGATGGCGTTACCTTGCGACCCGCGTTTGAGGGCGGTTCACTCGGTCGAAAGGAACCGATCTTCGTCGAACACGAAAACAACGCGTTTGTACGCGACAACCAATGGAAGTTGGTCGGGCGGGGCGTCGCGGCCAACGGTGGAGTCGACCCGTCGAAATGGGAACTTTACGACATGTCGAAGGACCGAACCGAGACAGACAATCTCAGCGCGACTCATCCGGACAAGGTCGAGCAATTGGCTGCGAAATGGAATCGCTGGGCGCAACGCGTGGGCGTCTATCCCAAAGTCAAACCGAATCGAAATGCAGCGAAAACGCAAGCGAAGGCTGTCGGCAACCCGCCCCAGGTAAGCGGACGCGGGTTTCGCGTTACGGCAACGGTTCAGCACTTACGACCGCACGGCGTTGTGCTGTCTCACGGCGGTGTGCAATTCGGCTACTCGCTGTACTTCGTCCAAGGCCGGCCGGCGCTCGCAATCCGCAACAAAGGCAAGTTGACCGAGCTTATTGCCGAGGATTCGGTCTCGGATAAAGTGACCGTTGAGGCCTCGCTCGATGATGAGGTGATGTCCCTCTCTGTGAACGGAAAGACGCTCGCTACTCGTAAGTCCCCTGGATTGCTCACAAGTCAACCCGCGATCGGGATGTACGTTGGCTTGGACTTCAAGGATGCTGTCGGCAGTTACGAGACGCCCAGCCGATTCAACGGCAAGATTCTCAACCACAAGGTCGAGCTGCAGAACCATCAGCCCAAAAAATGATTGCGTAGACGATCGGGGGCGGGACGCCGCGCCGAGATCGCCAGTCATGTCCCTTCAACCCGTCAAGGGCCTCGTCCGAAATGAAGATGAACCAAGTTGTTTTGTTTCTCCTCGCTTTGTGGGGATCGACTGTCGCAGCCCAAACGCGACCCAACATAGTGGTCTTTCTTTCCGACGACCACACTTGGCGCGATTCGTCGGTTTACGGGTCGTCCGACATCGACACGCCGAATATGGCGAGGCTGGCCCAGGCCGGGATGACGTTTGACAATGCTTTTGTTGCTTCGCCATCCTGCGCGCCCAGCCGAGCTGCGCTGCTGACGGGACTCTACCCGCCGAACAACGGCGCCGAGCCAAATCACTCGCGCCCTCGCGCCGATATCAAGAAATTGCCGGCGTACCTTCAGGAGCTCGGCTACGAAGTCGTCTCGTTTGGGAAGGTCGGCCACTATCGCCAGACGCCCGAGTATGGTTTCGATATCGCGAAGCACTTTGGCTATCACGAGGACATCGCCGTTCCCAAGGCGCTCGAATGGTTGCAGGCCCGCGACGACGCTCGTCCGCTCTGCCTGTTCGTTGGAACCAATTGGCCTCATGTCCCCTGGCCGGATGAGACCAGCGAAGCCGATCGGGCAAGACTGAAGGTCCCGCCCAATCACGTCAACAACGCCACCACGCTCGAGTGGCGAGCCAGGTACCACGCTGCGGTTCGCAAGATGGACGGCGAACTCGGGCAGGTCTACGATCTCGCTCGGGCCAAACTGGGCAAGCACACGCTGTTCGTCCACTCGAGCGACCACGGCGCCCAGTGGCCGTTTGGGAAATGGAGTCTCTACGATGACGGTATTCGCACTCCTCTTATCGTTAGTTGGCCAGGCCAAGTCGCCCGCGGCGCTCGCACTCAAGCTATGGTGTCCTGGATCGACATTCTGCCCACGCTCGTCGAGGCAGCTGGAGGCAAGACACCCGACAATATTGACGGTCGTTCATTTCTACCGGTCGTGCGAGGTGAGATCGATGGCCACCGGGAGGCGATCTTCACGACCCATAGCGGTGATGGCGCCTTCAATGTCTATCCCATCCGCTCGCTGAGGACTCGCGATGGCTGGAAGTACATTCGAAACTTGCACGCTGAGTTTCGTTTTACGAGCCACGTCACAAAGGCCCACGCCGACAGCGGTTACTGGACAAGTTGGCTCGAGACAGCGAGCACGTCGCCCGATGCGCGACGCAAGATCTTTCGCTATCAACAGCGGCCAGCCGAGGAGTTGTATTTTGTTGGCGACGACCCCTACGAACAAACCAATCTGATCGACCAGCACGCCCACGCTGATCGTCTGGCGAAGTTGCGAAAGTCGCTGGATGGCTGGATGGCGGAGACCAAAGACAGCAAGGCGGTCTATGGCCGGCCCAAGCGTATCGCCAAACCTGGAAAGCCGAACATTGTCACCGTGTTCATTGACGACATGGGCTGGTCCGACCTGTCCTGCTTCGGCGGTGAAGTTGTTCGCACGCGAAACATCGATCGCCTGGCCGGCGAGGGCGTCAAATTCCAGAATTTCTATGTCAATTCGCCGATCTGCTCGGCTTCCCGAGTCGCCCTGACCACGGGGCAGTATCCGCAGCGCTGGCGGATTACGTCGTATCTCGCCAGACGGGCCCTTAACCGAAAACGAGGCCTCGACCAGTGGCTTGCTCCCAAAGCGCCC
>CAZWOU010000008.1:0-41212 GCA_964635375.1 uncultured Pirellulaceae bacterium
GTCTTGGGCTCCGCTGCGACTACAACCGTGTCTGGGAAGCCGGAGAGCCGGTAACGGCGGTTTCCGACGACGCGCTCGAGGGCAGCTACCGCATGTTGGATCAAGCGCTCGCGGACGACCTGAGCATCGTCGTTGGACTGGCGCCGGGCCGTTGGCTTGAGCACAAGCCAGAACTGCTGCGGATTGATCGCAATGGCAAGCCTTACTCTCGCAAGAACATCTGCGGCAACTTTCCTGGGCTGAAGAAATTCTCGCGTAACGTCGGTGCTTCCGTTGCGCGAACCTACGGCGATTTCCCCGCGTTCCAGGCAGCGCTGATTAACACCGAAGTCCGCGATGGATCACAAGTCTGCTTTCACGATCACGATGCCGTCGCCTTTCGAGCCGCGACCGGGCTGGAAATCCCAGACTTGGTTCGCATCAAGAACGGAGTGTTGTGGACACAGCTCCGGGACTTCCCAAAGAACCGAGTCATACCGGATGACCATCACTTGCTGCAGTACTACCGCTGGTTCTGGCGCAACGGCGATGGCTGGAACCCGATCCATTCGGCAGTGAATGACGGCCTGAAGTCAACGCCGCGTTCAGATCTTTGGACATTCTTCGACCCGGCAGTGCGCGCGCCCGCGTTGTTCGGCGGTGGAGGCAATCTCGACTTCATTTCGCACTGGACCTACAGCTACCCCGATCCGATTCGAATCGGCTTGGCAACCGACGAATTGCTCGCCATGGCGGCGGGATCCGATTCGCAGCAGGTGATGAAAATGACGCAACTCATCTGGTATCGATCGCAAACGGCGCCAACTAGAAAGGCAGGCGAACAGGCAAACGCACAATCAGCCTGGGAGGACCGCGATCCTGACGCGGCCTATATCACGATCGCCCCGATGCACTTGAAAGAGGCCTTCTGGACTAAGATCTCTCGGCCGGTGAAAGGCATCATGTACCACGGTTGGCAGTCGCTCGTCCCCGTGGCCAAGAGTTCCGCCTATCGCTTCACCCATCCGGCGACGCAAGGTGTGCTCAAAGAACTGATCCACAAAGTGGTTCAGCCGCTCGGACCTGCGCTGATGCAGATTCCGGGCGCGGAGAACGACGTTGCTTTTCTCGAGAGCTTCAGCTCTGAGATGTTCGCTCGCCGAGGGACTTATGGCTGGGGCCGATCGTGGTCGGCGGACGCGTATCAAACCCTGATGTACGCCCATCTGCAGGCGGATATCGTCTTTGAAGAGACCATCGTTCGAGACGATCTCGAGGGCTATCGAGTTCTCGTGCTGGCGGACTGTGATGTGCTGCCCGCTTCGGTCGTAAGAACTATCCAGAAGTTTCAAGAATCGGGAGGCGTCGTTGTTGGCGACGAGAGGCTATGCCCAGCAATCACGGCCGACGTTCGCATGAAACTGTTCCTGCGAACGAAAGATGCAGCTGTCGACAAGAGAGCTTTGCTGGATCGAGCAAGCTCGCTTCGCCAAGATCTGGCACCCCATTACCAACCGTCTGTCGAGACGACTGTGCCGGACGTCCTCCCCTACCGTCGCCGTTTTGGGACAACCGACTACATTTTTGCCATTAACGATCGACGCGAGTTTGGAAGTTATGTCGGCCAGCATGGCCTGGTCATGGAGAACGGCTTGCCCTCCGAGGCGGTCGTTACGATCCGGCGGCAAGACGGGTTTGTCTACGACTTGCTCGAACACCGTGAAGTCACCCCAACTCGACAATCCCGCTCGACGCAGATTCCGATCCATCTCGATTCGGGCGGCGGCGCCTTGCTGATGATGACCCAGGAGAGAATTGAGCAGATTCGCGTTGAGGGACCGAAACAATCGCCGCGATCGACGGCCTTCACGATCAATATCGCGGTGAACGATGCCAAGGGGCGGCCAATTGACGCGGTGGTTCCGCTCGAGATAGACATTCGCGATCCCTCCGACCGGCCCGCAGAACTGAGCGGATTCTATGGAGCGGCTAAAGGCCAGCTCGAAATCCGCATAACGCCCGCGCCAAACGACACGCTTGGGGTCTGGACGGTAAAGATCCGCGATCTGGCGACGGGAAAGACAGCGCGGCACTCGTACCGTTTGACCCAAGCTGATTGAGCGAGAACGCTGAACAAGGTGGCAAGATCCGCTTACGCAAAGGACCACACATGAGATCCCGACCGCAGTGCATCACAGCCGTTTGCCTCGGCTGCATGTTGCTGTTCGCATTTGCTGCGACTGAAGCCGTTGGAGCCGAGCCAATCGACATCGGAGCGCGGCGCGAGTTACTTGTCGACCGCGCGCTTGTCGAACGACTTGAGGGCGGAGCCGAACTTCGCCTGCACTCGCCTGCAAAGCGCGAGGTCGCGATCAAGTACGATCAGCCGTGGGAGGGGAACGCGAGCGGCTACGCGACCGTTTTCCAGGACGGCGAGATCTTTCGCATGTACTACCGAGGCCACCGTTATCTAGTCGATGACAAGCCCTTGCGGCAGGCACAAGGTGAAGTTGTTTGTTATGCCGAGAGCAAAGACGGCGTCAACTGGGTCAAGCCAACACTGCAGTTGTTTCCATGGAACGGATCGAAGGACAACAATATTATCTGGCGAGGCGGTCCCGAAACTCACAACTTCGCTCCCTTTAAGGACGCTAATCCCGCTTGCTTGCCAAGCGAACGATACAAGGCAATCGGCGGAACCGTCACGAGCAAGGGCTTGCTGTCGTTCAAGTCGGCGGACGGAGTGCATTGGGCCAAGATGAGCGAGGGCCCGGTCGTAACGCAAGGCGCATTCGACTCGCACAACACTTGCTTCTGGGACCCATCCCGCAGCCGCTATGTGATGTACGTGCGGTACTTCAGTCAAGGCAAGTTCAAGGGACTTCGCTCAATCGGCGTCTCCTTCTCCAGCGACTTTGTCACTTGGTCGGCGCCGATCGGGCTCGACTATCCCGATTCACCGCCTCAGCAAATGTACACCAATCAGATCGCGCCCTATTACCGGGCGCCACACCTCTTGATGGGCTTTCCAACTCGATACGTCGCCCGATCATTGAACGAACATGGCAAGCGTCTCGACCCCGTTCCACTGCGAGATCGGTTGACGAAATCGCATCGTCGAGTCGGCACGGACTTGACGGACGGCGTCTTCATGACAAGTCGAGACGGGCAGTCGTTCCAACGTTGGGACGAAGCGTTTTTGCGCCCCGGACCGCAGTCCGAGGGTCACTGGATCTACGGCGACAACTATCAAACCTACGGTCTCTGGGAAACGAAGACTGCGACAGTCAAAGGACCCAACGAGATCTCAATGCACTTCACCGAATATGCCTGGTTGGACGATCAACACCAATCGCGGCGCTATTCAATTCGGCTCGATGGTTTCGTTTCGCTGCACGCGCCGTTCGCAGGAGGCGAGCTGATCAGCAAACCTCTACGGTTCAAAGGCAAGCACCTCTCAATCAACTACGCCACTTCGGCGGCTGGGAGCGTTCGCTTCGAATTACAAGACGTCGACGGCAAGCCGTTGCAGGGTTATTCATTGGGCGATTGCTTGGAACACTACGGAGATAGCGTCGAACAAGCCATCGCCTGGAAGGGAGGGAATGATCTAGCGGCTCTCGCCGGCAAGCCGGTGCGGTTGCGGATCGTCCTCAAGGACGCTGATTTGTATTCATTTCAGTTTGTCGAGTAACAAAGCTTCGGCACGGACAAACGAGTTCTGCGAACATCAAGTCGTTCACGCAAGCTGTTCACGCATTCGCCCTTTGTGGTGCATCATCCGCGAAAGGGGCTGAAACTTGGGCTAAAACTTGACTGCCCAACGGGCGCTTTCGGCGGCAGAAGGCGGCTATAATAGCGGTTGCACGGGAGAAGCTGATCTATGCCAACCGACGTTTTGCAACTGACCGACTTACATCTGCAAGCCGACCCGAAGGCGGTCTTGAAGGGAGTCTGTACGCGTGAAACACTTGTCGATGTGCTGAGTCTTGCCCGAGAGCGCTGCCAAGCGGGCGAATACGATTTCCAGCATCTTGTGATCAGCGGGGACTTGACCCACGACGAGCGAATTGAGTCGTATCAAGTGTTGAGGGAGTTGCTGGGAGACTGGCTCTCGCGTTGTCGCCTGATTCCCGGCAACCACGACGACCGAGCCCTGATGCGGCAAGTCTTTCCCGAACAGCTGCCGCCCAGAGACGACTTCATAAGCTTCTCAGTTGCAGCTGGCGGCTGGCAGCTCATCGGTCTTGATACCCATGTCGCCGGCGAGGTCCACGGAAAACTCGGGACGCGCCAGTTGGATTGGCTCTCCGGAGAACTGGCGACTCACGCGGGACGGCCGACGGTCCTGTTCACCCACCACCCGCCAGTGCGAGTCGAGTCGGCTTGGCTTGACGGCCTCGGGCTTCGCGACGCGGATGCCTTGCTCGATTTGGCGAGTGCATTCCCCCAGGTGCGTGCAATTTGCAGCGGGCATGTGCATCAGGAGTTCTCGACTATCCTCGGCGATCTTCAAGTCTTGACGGCTCCGTCCACCAGCGCGCAATTTCGACCGCGGGAAGACGAGATGATCTGTGATTCACTGCAGCCCGGCTTTCGTACGTTTCGTTTTTTGGACGACACGTTTGAGAGCCGCGTCGATCGATTGCCCGAACCAACACGTTGAGAGAAGGGAGCACGTCGATGCCCGCCATGAGAAGAGACTGGAAAGGGCTGCCTCCACAAGCCATATTCGCCGCGACTCTGTTCATCCTGGCCGCGAGCCCGCAGCTTGTCGCCAATAAAGACCCAGCTCCCCTTCGATTCAATCGCGACGTTCGGCCGATACTATCCGCAGCCTGCTTTCGCTGTCACGGAGCCGACGGCAATTCGCGTGAGGCGGAACTGCGATTGGACGAAAGAGACGCCGCTTTGAAAGACCGCGGCGATTATCGAGTGATCTCGCCGGGCAAGCCAAGTCAAAGCGAACTGCAAGTGAGAATAACCACGGACGACGAAGAGTTGACCATGCCTCCTCCGGACGAGTCGAGGCAGTTGAGTGAACAAGAGGTGCAATTGCTGCTGCGTTGGATCAAAGAGGGCGCGCAGTACGAAAGACACTGGGCGTTCATTAGGCCAACTCGAGCGGCGACTCCCCGAGTAGCGCGAAGCGAGTGGCCTCGAAACGCAATCGACGATTTTGTCCTCGCGCAACTTGAGCGACGGGGAATGCAGCCATCGCCCGAAGCGGACAAGGCTGCGTTGATTCGGAGAGTCACTCTGGACTTGACGGGATTGCCGCCGACACTGGATGAAATCGATCGCTTTCTCGCCGATCGATCAGCGCATGCGTACGAGAAAGTCATTGACCGTCTACTCAACTCGGAACAATACGGCGAGCACATGACTCGTTATTGGCTCGACGCGGCTCGCTACGCCGACACGAATGGTTTCTTCACGGATGACGAACGTTCGATGTGGCAATGGCGGGACTGGGTAATTCGCGCGTTCAACGACAACATGCGTTTCGATCAGTTCACCGTCGAGCAACTGGCCGGCGATTTGCTTCCCAACGCCTCGCTGGACCAACGGATCGCCAGCGGATTCAACCGCAACCACATGACGACCCATGAGACCGGCGTGATCGATGAAGAGTATCGCGTGGAATATGTCGTCGATCGTTTGGAGACAACGTCGACAACCTGGCTCGGCTTGACGGTCGGCTGCGCCCGCTGTCACGACCATAAATACGATCCCATTTCGCAAACCGAATACTATCGACTGTTTGCCTTCTTCAATAATGGCCCTATCAAAGGCAACACGGGCGGCGTCGGCAACGCGGCTCCTGTGCTGGAAGTGCCGTCGACTGGCAAGAAGATGCGTTTGGCCGCGCTTCGCAATTCCGCAGCCCAAGCGAAAGCTGGATTGGCCGTGCTCGAATCCGAGCATGCCGAGGCCCGATCGCGATGGGAGCAAAGCCTTCTCGAGACCCTGCCAGGCCCGCCGACCAGCGGCCTGGTCGCAACGATGACAGCGAGCCCACAGGGGGGCGGGAATGGCAAAACAAGACCAAGCGAATCAGAACCTGGAAGTCGCCCGCGCACGCGTCCTGGCCTGTTGGGCCAAGCTGCCCATTTCGACGGGGATGCCGTCCTGCCGGTGAATTGCGATTTCGACTTCGGCCGCAACGACGCGTTCTCCCTGGGCGTCTGGATTCGGTCCGAAACTGGCGGGCCCGCGTGCGTGCTTTCTAAGAACGACGATGTCCAAGATCTCCGCGGCGTTGACGTCATGTTGCGAAAGGGGAAGCTGCTCGTACATCTTGTTCACCGCTGGAACAGCGACGCGATCCAAGTCATGACGAGCCGACCGATTCGGACGAGCCAGTGGCAACATTTGGGCGTCACCTATGACGGCTCAGGCAAAGCGTCCGGCGTGACGATCTATGTCGATGGTCTTCGACAGGAAGTCGAAATCCGTCACGACAGTTTGCGTGGCGACACTCGCACCAACCAGCCTCTGCGAATTGGCCGGCGGAGCACGAGCGCTGCATACAAGGGGCTAATCGAGAGACTGCGAGTTTTCGACCGTCGCCTGTCCGGCAAGGAGATGGAGAACCTAGCGACGAGCGATTTGCTCCGAGCGATTGTCGGCACGCCGGCGGAAAAACGCACCGCATTTCAGCAAGCCGCGTTGCGCCGGTATTACTTGGCCCATGCGGCGCCCGAACGACTGCGAACCGCCAACGCGAGGGCTGCCGAATCAGCGCAACAATTGAAACAACTTCAAGCCGCCCCATCGACGACGATGGTGATGCAAGAGCAGTCGCCGCGGAGAGAGACCTTCGTGCTGATGCGAGGCCAGTACGATCAACATGGAGAGAAAGTTGCTCCTGGCGTTCCTTCGAGCCTGCCACCGCTCGCCAAAGAACAGTCGGACAACCGGCTGGGACTGGCGAGGTGGTTGGTCAGCGCTGAGCACCCGTTGACGGCCAGGGTCGCCGTCAATCGGTATTGGCGACAGTATTTTGGGACCGGACTCGTCAAAACCGTCGGAGACTTTGGCGTTCAAGGCGAATGGCCCAGCCATCCTGACTTGCTCGATTGGCTGGCCGTCGAGTTCATTTCCAGCGGCTGGAACATCAAGCATCTGCAACGGTTGATTGTGACGTCCGCAAGCTATCGTCAAACATCGAAGGTTAATCCGAAAACGGCAGCCCAGCGAGCGACCGATCCTGAAAACCGATGGCTCAGCCGCGGCCCTCGGTTTCGCCTTGATGCGGAATCAGTCCGTGACAACGCGTTGTCGATCGGCGGACTACTCGTCGACCGCCGAGGCGGCAAGAGCGTGAAGCCGTATCAGCCGAGCGGCCTCTGGAAAGCAGTCTCTTACGACGGCAACTTATCGTATCTCCAAGACCACGGAGACGCGTTGTATCGTCGCAGCTTGTACACCTACTGGAAACGTCAAAGCCCGCCCCCGAGCATGCTGGTCTTCGACGCGCCGACACGAGAAACCTGCACGGTTCGCCGCCCTCGCACAAACACGCCGCTCCAAGCATTGGCGTTAATGAACGGCACAGCCTACGTCGAAGCCGCTCGCGCCCTGGCTCAGCGGATGATGACCGAGCCCGATGCGAGCGCGTCAGCAACAACGCGAATCCAGTTCGCCTTTCGTCTGGCGACCGCGAGAGAGGCCGCCGCTGGTGAGGAGAAGGTGCTCCTCGAGCTGTTTGAACAACAGCTCGAGGATTTTCAGCGGAACAAGCGAGCGGCCAAAGCATTGCTTGGTGTTGGCGAATCAAAGCGGGTCGCCGGACTCGACATATCTGCGCACGCTGCGTGGACGACTGTCGCCAGCGTCATCCTGAATCTTGATGAGACCTTGACGAAGCAATAATCACCAGCCTTTCCAAACCACAAAGCACTGCAGAACATGGACAACCAAGACACTTTCGCCCGGCGGCATTTCCTCGCTCGATCCGCCCATGGACTTGGCGCGGTCGCCTTGGCGTCGTTGTTGAATTCCGATCTCCTCGCTGCCCCAGACGATAGTGTCGCAAGGAGACGCGGAGTTCTTGACGAGACTCATTTTCGACCCCGGGCAAAAAGAGTGATTTGCTTGTTCATGCATGGCGGCCCCTCGCAGATGGAGCTGTTTGACTACAAGCCGATGCTGGAGAAAATGCACGGCAAGGAGTTGCCCGCCTCGGTTCGCGGGGATCAGCGGCTAACCGGCATGACTTCGAAGCAGAAGACAAAACCGATCGTCGCCCCTCAACAGTTTCGCTTCAAACAACATGGCGAGAGCGGCGCTTGGGTTAGTGATCTGCTTCCCAATCTGGCGAAAGTCGCTGACAAGATCTGCTTCATCAAGTCGCTCAATACCGAAGCCATCAATCACGACCCGGCGGTCACGCTGTTTCAGACGGGACATCAACAGCCGGGCCGACCGAGCTTCGGGGCTTGGGCGAGTTACGGCATCGGCAGCGAGAACGCAGATCTGCCTGCCTTCACGGTCTTGATTTCTCAAGGCAGCGCATCACGACCAGCCGACCCGCTCTACGCCCGACTTTGGGGTTCGGGATTTCTTCCCTCCAGCCACCAAGGGGTCAACTTCCGCCAGAGCGGAGACCCAGTCCTGTACCTATCCAACCCGCCTGGGATCGACAGCGCCATGCGACGCCGGATGCTGGATGGGCTGGCCGTGCTGAATCGCAAGGCCATGCAAATCTATGCCGACCCAGAAATCGAAACTCGCATCAAACAATACGAGTTGGCCCACCGAATGCAAACGTCGGTGCCCGAGTTGGCTGACATGACGCGTGAGACTCAACAGACCTTCGATCTCTACGGCCCAGACTCGCGGACGCCCGGAACGTTCGCCGCCAATTGTCTACTCGCCCGCCGTCTAGCCGAACGCGGCGTGCGGTTCATTCAACTGTACCATCGCGGTTGGGACCAACACTACAACTTGCCCAGCGACATTCGATTGCAGAGCCGCGATGTCGATCGCCCATGCGCCGCCTTGATCGCCGACCTCGAACAACGCGGCCTGCTCGATGAAACGTTGATTGTCTGGGGCGGTGAATTCGGACGCACCGTCTACAGCCAAGGCAAGCTGAGCAGCACGGATTACGGCCGCGATCACCACGGCCGCTGTTTCTCGATGTGGCTTGCGGGCGGGGGCGTCAAGGCGGGCGCGAGCTACGGTCGCACTGACGACCTCTGCTTCAACATCGCCGAGAACCCCGTCCACGTCCACGATCTAAACGCCACGCTGTTACACTGCTTGGGCATCGACCACGAACGGCTCACGTTCAGGTTCCAAGGCAGAGACTTTCGCCTGACCGATGTTCAGGGAAAGGCAGTCAAGCAGATCCTGGCGTGAGTGGAAGCGACTTGGAACGCTCGGGATCAGACGAGAATCTCTTTTATCGGACGGCCAAAGTCGATTTCGATTCGTTGTCTGCCAGGCACAACGAGCCGACGTGGATCGAGGCCGAGTTGATGAAGCAGCGTGGCGTGAATGTCGGTCACGTAATGCCGATTCTCGACGGCGTGAAACCCTAACTCGTCCGTGGCGCCGTGGGTAACGCCGCCCTTGACGCCGCCGCCAGCGAGCCAGACGCTAAAGCCAAATGGATGGTGATCGCGACCATTCGATCCCTGGCTGCCGGGTGAACGACCAAACTCAGTCGCCCATACAATCAACGTTTCATCGAGCAGGCCGCGTTGCTTGAGGTCCTTAATCAGGCCGGCGATCGGCATGTCCACGGCCCCGCAATTTCTGGCGTGCCCAGTCTTCAAGTTGCTATGCTGATCCCAGGCGCCGGCGCCGCCCGAGCTGCCGTGATAGACCTGGACAAAGCGGACGCCTTTCTCCACCAGTCGCCTCGCCACCAGTAGCTGCTCGCCAAAAGCACGCGTGTTCTTTTGCTCGATTCCGTACAGCCGCTGCGTCGTCGCAGTCTCCTCGCGGAAATCGACCACGCCCGGCACGGACGTTTGCATACGAAACGCAAGTTCATAAGACTTGATCCGAGCCTCAACAACTTTATCGTGGGGATAGGCTTCCGATGTTAGACGGTTGAGTTTGCCGAGCAATTCAAACTCCCGTCGCTGCTCCTCCCGATAAACCTCGCGACCGGGCGAGGCGAAGGGAAGCGGATTCTTGGGATCAACCGCTAACTGGACGCCATCGTGCTTGGGCCCAAGATAGTTGGCTCGGTGCCCTTCCGACCCGCCGCAACAATCGGCCAGAGGTTTTCCGAGCACGACGAATTGAGGCAAGTTGTCGTTGATCGAACCGAGTCCGTAGTGAACCCATGATCCAATCGTGGGATGAAATCCCTCAAGCCGGTGACGCCCCGTATGGAATTGTAGTTGCGCGCCGTGGTTGTCATCGGTGGTCCACATCGAGCGGACGATGGCCAGCTCGTCCGCGCAACTCGACAGATGCGGCCACCAATCGCTTATCTCCACGCCGCTTTGGCCACGTTGCTTGTAGCCGATCTGAAGCGGGTAGATCTTCGTTCGCCGCGTCTCCTGAGCTGCCACAACTCGGCGAAGGTTGTCATTCGAATAAGGCGATTCGAGAATCTCCTTAGGGATCGCTTGGCCAGCCAACTTTGTCAATTCTGGCTTTGGGTCGAAACTCTCCATGTGGCTTGTTCCGCCAATCATAAACAGCCAGATTACGCTCTTGATCTTAGGAGGGAAATGCGGCTGACCATCCGGCGGCGACCATTCTCCCGTTCGCTCAACACCCAGCCCATCGCGCTGAAGCATGGACCCCAACGCAACGCTGGCCAAGCCCATGCCCGCGTCGGCCAGGAACCCTCGCCGAGTGGAAGAGAGCGAGGGCTGCAAGGCGGTGCTGGGTTCGCTTGAAGGGTTCACTTGATCGTCCATTTCTAAAATGAAGTCGACGCTTGAGAGTAGGAAACGAGTGAAGTAGTGGGCTTCTACGTCGCTTAGCGAATCGTGACAAAATCGTTGTGGTTCAGCAGCACATGGACCAGATTCTCTTGGGCGCGAATCGTCGGGTCAGGCGACGGTTTTACTTTGCTCGTTCCCGTCGCGAGGAAAGGAGTCAGCTTTTCCGGCGCAGCCAGCTGACGAGTTTGCTCAACAAGGAAGTCCTGGCAAGTCGACAATTCTTGCGGCGTGGGCGAGCGAGAAAGTACGTGGGCGAAGGCAAGCTCAATGAAGTCGCGGCCCGATAAGCTGTCAGTCTGTTTAATTTCCGCGAGCAACTTGCCAGTTAGCAGCCGCGATTGATCAAAGGACAAACTGCTGTTGGAGAGCGCCAAGGCGTGATGCGGAACGACGCTTTCGGTGCGCCGATAACACTCGTTCACGCTCGCTTCGTCGAATATCACAAGGAACTTCATCTGCTTCTCATAAGCAGTCTGAAAGTACATACTCCGCCGCTTGTTTGTTTGCCCGGTTCGATAGTCGACCTCTGGTCCGCCGCCAGTCTTGTCCAGCTCGCCCGCCACGTGCAGGATGCTGTCGCGAATCGCCTCGGCTTCCAGACGTCGACTGTTCATTCGCCAGAGGAAGTGGTTGTCGGCGTCGATCTCAAAATTGGCTGGGGAGGCATCTCCGCCGGCGGATCGCATTCGGTAGGCGTTGGATGTCACGATCAGCTGATGCAGCGTCTTCATGCTCCATCCGCTCTCCATGAATTCAACCGACAGCCAGTCGAGCAGCTCCGCATGCCGCGGGCGTTTGGCCCGCAGCCCGAAATCAAACACCGAATCGACAAGCGGCGAGCCGAAATGCCGGAGCCAAATGTGATTGACGGCAACGCGCGCCGTCAGCGGATTGTCTCGGTTGGCGATCCAGCCAGCGAGCGCCGTGCGCCGGCCAGTGCTGGTCTTGACGTAGGGAGCTCGCCGAGGCGCGTCAGCTTCGCCATAGGTTCGCTTCGACCGAATCGATGCTTGTAGCGACGCATACTTTTGACCTGGCGTCGCGATCGCTTTGGCGGCCTTAGCGACGTTCGCCTCTGCTTTCTTGCTCTCCTTTTCGGCGTTCGCACGCCCTTTGGCGTCCGCCTGCAAAACCTTTTGAGCTGCCTGAGCGGCCGCCACTTCCGCTTTCGCCAATTCGTGTTTTCGAGCCGCGAGCGCCGCAACGGCTGCAAGCGAGACCGACGCCTTCGCATCAGACTCGTCGCAACTGGCCCGATCGGCGGCATGGGCCGTGGTCAGTGTGTCGGCCCGAAGCTGAGCGGCGGCAAGCGTTTTCTGAGCGACCAAGACCGAGGACTTGGCGAGATCGATGGCCAGCTGTTTCTTGTCGGCCGCTTTCGATTCAGCATCCTTTTTGGCCGATGGCTTCGTTGTCTTCCCCGTCGCTGTCTTTCCCGGCTCGTTCTCTTCCTTCGCTGTCTTTCCCGGCTCGGTCTTTCCTTTCGCTGTCTTCTCGGCGGTCGCCAGTTGCTTGGTCGCCTTCTTCAGTCCGGACTGGGCGGCAACGATCGCTTTCTTGGCGAGTTGCAAATGGTCATTGAGCACGAACGATTGGGTCGCCGGGTGGTAGGCTTCGGCGGGCAACGAGACCGGCGTGATTTTGAGTTCTTCGAAAGCCAACACCGCGGGAATGCCGGGCTCGATAGTGCGATCTTTGTCCGGGTGCTTTGCATCTCCGCGAACGTAGACGTAAGTCGGTGTTTCCGGATAAGCGTCGAAAGCTCGCGACAGGCCGTTCTTGTTAAGGTCCGTTTCGCCTGGAACCGCGTCGACTCGGACTTGATGCGGCTCGAAGAAAGCGCGCATGCGGTAATAGTCGACCTGTGGAATGGGGTCGGATTTATGGTCGTGGCATTTCGTGCAATTCATGGTGAGGCCGAGGAAGGCCTTTGACGTGTGCTCGATCGTGGCGTCGAGCCAAGTGTCGCGATTGAACAGGAACCAATTACGAGCAAGGAACCCAGTGGCTCGCAGAGTCTTGGGATCGGTTGGAGCAACTTCATCGCCGGCCAACATCTCGACGATCATCCGATCGTAGGGCTTGTCTTCATTCAGCGACTCCACGATCCAATCCCGCCATCGCCAGATGTGGCGTTGGCTGTTGCGAACCTCTTGTCGGTATCCGGACCAGTCGCTGTATCGCCAGATGTCCATCCAATGTCGCCCCCATCGTTCGCCATACCCAGGGCTCTTGAGCAGGTCGCCGACGACCTTCTCGTAGGCGTCCCCCGAATCGTCGTCGAGGAACGACTTCAACTGCTGGCGAGTTGGCGGCACGCCAATCAAATCCAGATAGACTCGGCGCAACAGGATGGACTTGTCAGCCGGCCGCACGGGCAACAATCCAAGTCGCTCGTGGTCCGCGGCCAAGAATGCGTCGATTGGATTCCGCACCCATCGACTATTCTTGACCTCTGGCGTTTTGGCGCGAACGGGCTTCTGGTAGGCCCAATGATCTCGAGGATCGCTCGGCGTCTCCTCTTTGGGCGTCGCCGCCCCTTGGTTGAGCCACGCCCGCACGAGTTCAATCTCCCCAGCAGTTAGCGAGCTGCCTTCGTCTGGCGGAGGCATTCGCTCACCTTCTTCGGCCAGCAGGCGCTCCATCATCAAGCTCGCCTGCGCATCGCCCGGGACGATCGCATCGCCACTCTCTCCGCCGGTGAGCATCAGCGGCCGCGTCTCCAATCGCAACTCCGCCTCCTGCTTCAACGCGCCGTGGCACGAGTAGCATTTCTCTGACAGTATCGGCTTGACCTGCTTCAAGTAGTCGATCTTCTCGGCAGCCGCCAGCGGGGCGCCGATCGCGATGCATACGCAGAAAACAAAACTGCTTCGCCACTTGTTCATTGTCGGTCTCCGTCCATCGGCCGATTCGATTCGCCGCGTAGCCGCGCGCCGCCCGCAATGAGGTCCAGCGCAACGGGGTCCGCCGCGGGAATCCGCGATCCCGCATTGCCTGATTGTACAATGAACGAGGAAGCCAAAACGGTAGATCGGGGAGAAAGTTCTGTTGCGGATTGACCAGAGTTTATCACTTGGAGGGCTTCCGCAAGTCGTCCAAACGGAACTTGGCGCGATTAGGGAACGAGTTGAGCGAGCGAACCTTGCCCTCCTTGGTGGTGGTGATGACGAACACGCACGATAGCCCCAAGACCTCGGCCACCCCGCCGCGGACGACGATTGCGGTGTCCTCGTCGATGCCGATGCCAATCCGCGTGGGATGAGCTCGGATGGCTTGCAGCAGCCGATTGGCTCGGTTGCGTTTCAAGAAATGCTGGTCGATGATAGCGGCTGGAAACAAATCGAAACCGGTCGCCAAGTCGGGCGTGGCCCTTCCGCTGCGAATCATGACGCGCGACTGAATCGCAGCGCCGGCGGACGTGCCCCCAATCACGCCGCCTCTCCCGAATACTCGCGAGATCTCGACCTCGGTCGCCGTGCCCAAGTAGGCGTCGGCGATTCGCGACTGCTGACCGCCGCCAAACCAGACTGCCGTTGCTTGCTTTAGCGATGACGTGAACCGATCCGAGTCCGCCTCCATGGAATCGCGAGTGTGCAGCAACGTCACATGGCCTACGCCGCGATCCTTCCACAACTCGATTCGCTCGGAGGAACTTTCCAGGGAGCGATCGCTGGCGGCCGTGGGAATAACAACGAGCTTGGCGTCCTTGCCTCCAGCCAACGCCACAAATCGGCTTATCACCTCCGTCGGCAAGCGCCCGCCTCCGCAAACAACAAGACTTCCAAGCGGCCGTTGAGCGTCGGCGGCGGACTGGCCGAAAGCGAACGCCGCAGGACAAGTGACGACCACCGCAAAGATCATGAGAGAACGCAACATCGCGTATTCCAGTGCTGTATCATCATAGGAAAGCATCGCCCAAGAAAACGCCGACGTTGTTCGACTGGGCGATCGACAGCCGCAGTGATATCGACAACCGCAGTGATATCGACAGCCGCAATGATACTGTCCCCGCCTCGAGTCGGCCATGATCTGATTCCTCGTCGCAGGAAGGAATAGTCCGTTGACTACAGCGATTCGATTCACAATCTACGTCGTCACAATCGCACTCATGGTTGCAAGTCGTGCGGAAGCTCAAGATCCACCTGGCGAGATGGCGTTAACGACGTCTTTGCAGAAAGTGGTCCGCCCGCTATTGCAAAAGCACTGCCATAAATGCCACGCGGACGAACGTGTTGAAGCGGACATCGATCTATCGGTTTTCGCAACCACCAATGACGCCCACGAACAAGTTGACGTCTGGTTGAAGATTCGCGAAGTTCTCGGCACGAGGCAGATGCCGCCGAGGGACGCCAAACAACCGACCGATGAGGACTTGGGCAAATTGTTGAGCTGGACGCGTGGTTTCCTCATGCGCGAAGCCGCCGCAAACGCAGGTGATCCAGGACCCGTCGTTCTTCGACGGCTAAGCAACTCTGAGTACAACTACACCGTGCGAGATTTGACCGGAGTTGATTCGCTCAACCCGACAAGGGAGTTTCCCATCGACGGCGCCGCGGGCGAGGGCTTTATCAACACCGGTTACGCACAGACGATGTCCCCTTCACTCGTCGACAAGTATCTTGAGGCAGCCAAGGAAGTTGCCGCCCACGCCGTCTTGCTGCCAGACGGAATCGAGTTTTCTCGGCATACGACACGCCGTGATCACACCAACGAAAAGCTGGCTCAAATCCAGTCGTTCTACCGTGAGTTTGCCGCGGGCGATCAAGTCGCCACTGTGAGTCTCCCCGGCGTTCGGTTCAACATCAAGCAGGAGGGGCTGTTGCGAATCGAGCGATACCTTGCCGCGCTACTTGAGGAACGCGATGCCCTTTCCACTGGCGCGAAGACGGTGAGTAGCGTCGCTGCAGAGCGAAATCTCAACTTGCGATACTTGAAAACACTGCGGCGGGCATTGAACAACCCGTCGGAGACTTCAGAAAAGGGACCGCTGGGCGAATTGCGGAAACTCTGGAAATCTGCTGGTGAGGGCGATGCAGCCCGTCTCGGCGCTGAAATCGATCGCTGGCGCAAAGTGCTCTGGAAATTCAATCCGATTGGCCAGTTCGGCAAACAGGGCGGACCTCAATCATGGATGGAATCCGTCAGCCCAGTCGTGGCCCGCGATACAATCCGACTCGAATTGCCAACAGCGAAACAAGGAGACAAAGTCAGTTTCTTCCTGGCAGTCAGCGACCTGGGCGACAGCAATGTTCGCAACTTCGCTGTTTGGGAACGTCCAAGAATCGAATTCAAAACGAAGGCCGGAGAAACGGCGCGTCCGCCGATACCTCTCAAACACCTCGGAGCGACTGTACAGGGGACGAAAAATGCAATTGCATCCGAGGCACGCCGCACGGCCGAGTACTTGAACGCCGTATCCAAGCTCCACGCGTCGCAGCAGTCGACCGAAGAGTACGCTGAGGAGAACGGCATGAATGCGAACTTGCTCGACGCGTGGGCCAAGCTGGCCGAACTGAAACTCAAGACGAAACGCGAGATCAACGGTCTACTCAAAGCGAAAGTTACCCAAGTGCAAGGCCACAAGGCCATCAATGGTTGGGGTGCATTAAGTACGCCGAGCTTACTGACAAATCAATCCAACGAACCCGTTAGTTTTCTCACACTAACGGTTCCTCCTCGCAGCGTGGTAGTGCACCCGTCGCCCAGCCAGGAATCCGTGGTTGCCTGGCAAAGCCCCCTCGATGCGACGATACGAATTGTAGGACTCGCCGCCGACGCGGACAACAAATGCGGCAACGGCGCAACATGGCGAATTGAACTGCTCTCCACGTCGGGCCGCGCCGTCTTGGCCAACGGATCTATCGACAACGGTCGCCAGCAGTCGTTTCGCACGCAAGCGCCGATCCGCGTTCAGAAGGACGACGTGGTCTCATTGCTAATTAACGCTCGTGACAACCTCCACTCCTGCGACACGACACACATTGAGTTTAAGATCTTTGAGATTGGCGGCCAGAATCGACTGTGGAACCTGGCGACCGACGCCGTCGACCAAGTGCTGCAGTCCAATCCGCTTCCGGATTCCTACGGCAACAAAGGCATCTGGCATTTTTGCGCGACCGAGAGTCCGTCCAAACCAAAACAGCAGATCGTCCCCGGTTCGACTCTGGCGAGTTGGCGAACAGCGACCGTCGGCTCGAGGCCGGACAAAGAAATGCAACAACTGGCTCTGGCTGTGCAAAGCGCGATCACATCCGCTACTCCCGGGGCACTCAGTGAAGCGGACCGCAACATGCGGCGACGGTTGCTCGACTGGACCGGGCCATTGGACTGGCTGGCGCTCGGAATGGAACACGAATTTCAAGGGAAGGCCGACGGCAAATCAGATTTTGGCATCGCTCCGCTTCAGTTCGGCAAATATGAAGATCGTATGACGTCAGACCCGGACAACCTTTGCCTGCAAGCGCCGCACGTTCTAGAAGTGAGCATACCCTCGGTACTGGCTCAAGGCGCCGAGTTCGTCGCGACAGGTTCGCTGCATGCGGAAACCGGAGAGGAAGGCAGCGTCCAATTTCAAGCCTTGACCAAAAGGCCAACAAGACTGAGCATCTCCGCTTCGCGCCCCTTCGTGGCCGCCGAAGCAAGCGAGGCGGCGCGCCGGCTTGAATCGTCGCTGGACGAGTTTCGCAATCTGTTTCCGGCGGCGCTCTGCTACGCTCGAATCGTGCCCGTCGATGAAGTTGTCACGTTGACCCTGTTCTTTCGTGAGGATCATCAATTGCAGAGGCTGATGCTGGACGACAAACAGATTGCCGAACTCGACCGCTTATGGGACGAACTGCTTTATGTGAACCGCGAACCGATCGCGTTGACGGTCGCCTACGAGCAGATCGTCGAATTCGCCACGCAAGATCGCCCTGATCTCGTCAAGTCGCTCGCGCCCCTGAGAAAACAAATCGACGACCGCGCTGACGCGTTTCGAAAACGACTCGTCGCCACCGAACCGGCGCACCTTGCAGCGGTAGTCGAGTTCGCCGACCGGGCATGGCGGCGGGCGTTGACCGAGAACGAACGGGCGAACGTCCGCGACTTCTTCAGGCAACTCAGAGACGACGGACTCGCACACGAAGACGCGATTCGCCTGACGCTCGCTCGCGTCTTGACTTCACCATCCTTTCTCTACCGGCGCGAACGGCCGGCTGCCGGTCAAGACGCCGCGCCCGTTAGCAGTGTTGAACTCGCCAGTCGCCTCAGCTATTTCCTTTGGTCGTCGACGCCGGACACGCGCTTGCGACGGGCCGCTGACGCGGGCGAGTTGAACGCAATCGAAGACCTAAAACGGGAATCCGAGCGAATGTTGGACGATCCCCGCACACGGCGACTTGCCGTTCAATTCGCCTGCCAGTGGTTGCATCTTCGCGACTTCGATCAGAACGACGACAAGAACGAGGAACTCTATCCGGAATTTGCTGCACTTCGCGGAGACATGTACGAAGAGACCGTGAGATTCTTCGAAGACATGTTTCGAAACGACGGTTCGATCCTCGATCTGCTCGACGCCAACCACACGTTCCTGAATGGGCCGCTCGCAAAACACTATGGGATCGCCGGGGTCGATGGTCCTCAGTGGCGGCGAGTGGACGGGATTCGGGCGAAACAACGCGGGGGGATCCTGACGATGGCGACGCTGCTCGCCAGCCAGTCCGGAGCCTCTCGGACCAGCCCCATTCTGCGAGGCAACTGGGTGTCGGAGACTCTGCTCGGCGAACGGCTTCCGCGTCCTCCGCCCAACGTGCCGCTGCTGCCCGAAGCCGTTCCCAAGGGACTCACCGCGCGAGAAATGATCCAGGAACACAGCACGGCGCCTGACTGTGCAATATGTCATGACCGAATCGACCCGTTGGGGTTTGCGCTGGAGCAATTCGACGCGATCGGGCGACTGCGTCCGAAGCCGACCGACACCAAGACGGAGCTCCTGGACGGCGCCATTCTCGAGGGCGCCGACGGTTTGCGAAGTTATCTCGTAAACGACCGACGCGACGACGTCGTCCAACAATTCTGCCGCAAGCTGCTGGGGTTCGCGCTCGGCCGGGAAGTTCAACTTTCGGACGAGGTGTTGATTCATGAAATCATGGCTAAACTAAAAGCGAAGCAGTTTCGTTTCTCGGTTGCGGTCGAAGCCATCGTCACCAGCAGACAATTCCGTGACATCCGGGGCTTGGCGAACGCCACTGAATAATCACAAGGCCTTGAGCCGCAGCGACGAATCCAGTTTCGGATCATCCCGCTAACAGGACAGATCATGACAACAAACCGAATTTCACGCCGAACGGTGTTGCAGGGCTTAGGCGTCAGCATGGCGATTCCCTGGCTGGAATCGGCTCGAACGTGGGGTGGGGAGGATGCTGAAAAAGGTGGAGAGCCGCATCAAGCTCCGTCGCGAATGGCAATCCTCTTCGCCGGTTGCGGGTTCCACCGACACGAATGGTGGGCCAAAGGCCAAGGCGAGTCGATGGAACTGGGCAAAGTGCTCGCGCCTCTGGCGGATTTTCGCCACCGCCTGACGTTTGTCCGAGGCCTCTACAACGCCGAAGCTCTCAAAGGAAACATCCACAGTTCGCAAACGGGAAATCTGCTGTCCGGGGCGCCGCTGTCTGCGGGCGGAACAATACGATCTGGCACAAGCGTTGATCAGGTCGTCGCACAGGCCGTTGGGCATCGGACGAAGCTGCCAAGCCTTGTGTTAGGCTGCGAGAAGGCGAACCCGTCGGTTCATAAGAACTACTCGATGCTCTACAGCTCGCACATTTCCTGGAGCAGCCCAACCGCTCCGACCCCTCTCGAAGTCTACCCGGCGCTGGCCTTCGACCAACTTTTCAAAGACAGCGCGAGGCAGACTGACAAGAGCGTGTTGGACGCGGTGCTGAACGATGCGACTGACTTTCGCCGCAGAATCAGCAAGCTCGACCAACACAAGCTCGACGAGTACCTTAACTCTGTGCGCGAAGTCGAACGGCGAATCTCGCAGGCTGGCGATCGCGGCGAACTGCAAGGCTGGCGGCCAACGCTGTCCGAACCCAATATCCCGCGGCCGGCGGACGGCTACCCACAGGACATCGTCGAGCACATGCGGTTGATGTGCGACATCCTGGTGCTGGCGTTTCAAACCGACACGACGCGCGTCTGCACGCTGAAGTTGAACAATGATCATGGGACGCTTCGATTCCCCCACCTGAACGTGGACTACATGATCCACCACCTGCTGTCGCACAGCGATTCCGACGACTGGCTCAAAGTGAATCAATTCTTCCTCGAACAAGTGGCTTACATCGCACGCAAACTCGACGCCATTCAGGAAGGCGAGCGGACGGCACTCGACCATACGACGCTGATGCTCTGCTCGAGCATGCTCAACGGCCATCACGACGCCACCCAGTTGCCCGTCGTGATGCTCGGCGGCGACGGCAACCAAGCCAAACGCGGCCGCAACCTCGACTACACCAAGAACCCAAATCGGCAAATGTGCCGGCTCTTCCTGAGTATGATGAACCGCATGGATGTGCGTCTCAACCGATTCGGCGATGCAACGGAACCGCTGGCGGAAATTTGAGGCTATGATGTCGGAACCGGTTCGGCCAAGTGACGAAAGACCGCCAAACAGAAAGAAATTACACCATGTTTCAGCCGCTTGTTTCACCCCGTTTCACAGTGCGAGTCGCGTTGGCTTGCGCCTCGCTGCTTTCCGCATTTTCATTTGCCTCCGCTGCTATTGCCCAGACCGACCAACGCCCGAACATCATTCTGATCATGGCCGATGACCTGGGTTATGGGGAGCTTGGCAGCTACGGGCAGACCAAGATCCGAACTCCCCATCTCGATCAGCTCGCCGGACAAGGGATGCGGTTTACCCAGCACTACACCAGCGCGCCGGTCTGCGCGCCGGCTCGCTGCAGCCTGATGACGGGGAAACATGGTGGACACGCTATCGTTCGCGACAATCTCGAAGTCGGCGCGTGGGACACGTTTCGCGGACAACTCCCGCTGCCCGATAAAGCAAGCACGATTGCCGAAGTGCTCAAGAGCAAGGGCTACGCCACCGGCGCCTTTGGCAAGTGGGGGTTGGGCGAAGTCGGGTCGAGCGGCGATCCGCTCAAACAAGGGTTCGATCGCTTCTTCGGCTACAACTGCCAACGCCACGCACACAACTACTACCCTCGCTACCTGGTCGATGACGATGGGCGGCGTGAACTGCCCGGCAATGACCGAAAGCCAACTGGAAAGCAGTACGCTCCCCAAGTGATCGCCGACGAGTTGCTCAAGTTCATTCGAAAAAACCAAAAGCAGTCTTTCTTCGTCTACTATCCCTCCGTTATTCCGCACCTCGCCTTGCAAGCGCCAGCGGCAGACATTGAAGCCTACGCGGGGCAGTGGGAGGAGACTCCGTATCGAGGTAAGAGCTACCTGCCGCACAACAAACCGCGCGCAGCTTACGCCGCCATGATCACGTTTCTCGACAAACAGGTCGGACGGATCGTCAAACTCCTCAAAGAACTCAAGCTGAGCGACAATACAGTGATCCTGTTCACTTCCGACAACGGGGCCACGTTCCTCAAAGGCCAGGTCGATTACGAGTTCTTCGACAGCGTCGATGGACTTCGCGGACTGAAAGGCTCTGTCTACGAAGGAGGCATTCGAGTTCCTCTGATCGCCAACTGGCCTGGACGAATTCGCGCGGGAACCGTTAGCGATCACCCCTGCGCCCACTATGACCTTATGGCTACCCTGGCCGATTTGGCCGGCGCCCCGACGTCGCCAAACGACGGCGTCTCGATCACGCCAACTCTGCTCGGCAAACCGGCAAGCCAACGCCAACATCCGTACCTTGTCTGGGACTACGCCGGCTATGGAGGCCAGCTGGCAATTCGCGAAGGCAAATGGAAAGGCGTGCAGCGAAACCTAAAGAAGAAGCCTGACGCGCCGTTCGAATTGTACGACCTTGAAAAAGATCGAGCCGAGACAACCGACTTGGCTGAGAAATATCCGGAGGTCGCCCGCCGCTTGGCCCAGCACCTGCTCGACGCCAGGGACCCTCCGACAAACGCCCGTTTTCGGTTCGGCGATTATGAATAGACGCGTTCGCGCTGGGAGACCGGGGTAGTAGGAGACGAGCGGGAGAATGGGTAGTAGGAGAGCGAAAACGATCAGCTAACCAGAACCAGCTTCTTCAGCTTTTTGGAGTCGCAAAGGACTTTCTTGCAATTCGCCCTGCGGCTGCACTTTTTGCAGACGTGGGTCGGACTCGCTTCCCGCTTGGCAAGGGTCTTTTGGTCGGACTTCCGATTCAGATTGAGGTCACAGAGCTGTTTTGCCATGAGACTAGTGCTATTCTCGTCGCTGCAAAGCGTTACAAGGCGGTGGCTTACATCGAATTGATGAGTAAATGAAATTGAGATTCGATTTCATTAGTGTAGCGGACAGCCAAACAGTTGGCAAGTCGAATTACCGAGACGCGGTGGGTTGAGGCCCCTTGGCTTCGAGCCGCCGAACATCATTACGGAAAGGCTGGCCCCTGGAATGAGAATGATCCCGATGTCGAGATCGACGCTGCTTGTAGCCGTGCTGTTTGGCGTGATGATCGAGTTACCTGCGTGGGGGGCCGCACCAGCCGCTATTGGGCCGGGCAAGAGGCCGAACATCATTTTCATCTTGTCGGACGATCTCGGCTGGGGGGACCTGGGTTGCTATGGCCAGCAGAAAATCCAGACTCCTAACATCGACCGCTTGGCAATGCGAGGCATGCGGTTCACAAACGCCTACGCGGGAAATTCGGTCTGTGCTCCGTCGCGGTCGTGTCTGATGCAAGGTCTTCATCCGGGGCACGCTCGAGTTCGCGGCAACTCGTACAAGTCGTATCGTGAAGGATTAAAGAAGGACGACGTCACCATTGCCGAGATCCTTCAGGACGCGGGGTATGCGACAGGTCTGTTCGGCAAGTGGGGTCTAGGTCTCTCGGGGCAGCCGCAAGCGATCCCCAACCGCCAGGGGTTTGACGCATTTTTTGGCTATCTCAATCAGCGCAAGGCCCATCAGTACTACCCGCCCTTCTTGTGGGACCAAACGACTCGCGTGTTATATCCCGCGCATGCTGGGCACGACCATCGGAAGCAGAGTCGTTATGACAAGAGCGGGCGGGTGGCGCCGGCCGGGATCGCGGACCCAACCGCGGCGAAGTATTCTTTTGATGAGATTCACAAGCGATCATTGGATTTTGTTCGCGGCCATCGCAACGAGCCGTTCTTTCTCTACTTGGCCCACACGGTTCCGCACGGCCCGCTTATCGTGCCGGAGTTGGGCGAATACCGAGACAAGCCTTGGGCGACCGGCCACAAAGAGTGGGCGGCAATGGTCAGCCGACTCGACAGAGGCGTTGGCGAATTGCTCGCGCTGCTCAAGGAACTCAAGCTTGAAGAGAACACATTGATCATCTTCGCTTCGGACAACGGGCACAGTTCGCACGGTTACGAGCGAGATAAGTCAGCGACAAAGATCGGCGAACACTTTCAAAGCTTCGGTCCAACTCGAGGAAGAAAGGGCGATAGTTACGACGGCGCCTTTCGCGTGCCGGCCATCGCCTGCTGGCCGGGCAAGATCGCGTCCGGGCAGGTCAGCGACCACATTTGGGCATTCTGGGATTTTCTCCCCACGGCGGCCGAGGTTGCTCGCGTGCCCGCTAAATCGATTCCCCCAAACGATGGCGTCTCGATCTTACCGACATTGCTTGGAGAGCCCGATCAGCAAAAACGCCACGAGTATCTTTACTGGGAATTTGGCAAGAACCAAGCCGTCCGTTCTAGCGACTGGTTTGCCCATCGGCGCAACGGCGGCGAGGTGGAATTGTACGACCTGAAGACCGACCCACAGCAAAAAAGCGACCTCGCCAATCAGAATCGAGCACTCGCCAAGAAGATTCTGGGTTGGATGCAGGAATCGCATCAACCGAGCGACGTTTGGCCGAGTCCCGGCGAATCGAACGAGGCCTTTCAGGCTCGCCTGCGTGAAGCGGGAATCGATCCTCGAAAGGCGAATATCGACGGTTAACAACCTCGCACGATCGACACCAAGCCAAACTCCAGCACGCGCACCAAGCGAGAGCGACATGCCCAACCACCTCAACTTCGGAACGATCTGCAGCGATTCTTCGAGGCGTCGCTGTTCGAGCAACGTTCAGCACTGGATATTGTTCAGCGCCATCGTTGCCGCCGCTTTCGGTCAGGCGCATCCGGCGCGCGCCGAATCGAGCAAACCACCCAATGTCGTGCTGATTATGGCGGATGATTTGGGCGTTGAAGCGGTCGGCTGTTATGGGGGGACGAGTTATCGCACGCCGAACATTGACCGATTGGCCTCGCAGGGAATCCGATTCACCCACGCCCACGCTCAGCCCTTATGCACGAACACTCGCATTCAGTTGATGACAAGCAAGTACAACCATCGCAATTGGATCGCTTTTGGCATTCTCGACCCGAAGTCGAAAACCATCGGTCACTGGATGGGCGATGCCGGCTACGCGACGTGCGTTGTGGGCAAGTGGCAGCTTCAGAGCTACGACCCGCCAGACTACCCGGGGGCTGAAACTCGGCGCGGGTTGGGGATGCGGGTGGAAGACGCTGGCTTCGAAGAGTATTCGCTTTGGCACACCGGGCACACGGAAGTGAAGGGCTCGCGCTATGCAGATCCCGTGATCAACGAGAACGGCAAACTTCGAACCGACCTGAAAGGCAAGTACGGTCCCGATATCTGGACGGGCTACATCGACGCCTACCTGGCTCGCCATCGCCGAAAAACGCAGGCGAAGAAGGAGAACCGCCCGTTCTTCATCTACTATCCGATGGCCTTGCCCCATTGGCCCTTTGTCGCGACCCCCGACAGCAAGATCTGGAAGAACGAAAAGCGTCGGCATGAAGAGAATCCCAGTCTGTTTACCGACATGGTTCAATACACCGACAAGGTTGTAGGCCGAGTCGTCAAGTCGGTGGACAAGCACGGCTTTGCGAACAACACGCTGCTGATCTTCTACAGCGACAACGGCACGCATTTGAAGATCACCTCGCAAACGAAGACGGGCCCAATCGCGGGAGGCAAGGGGATGCCGACCGACGCGGGCACTCACGTCCCGCTCATCGTTCGGTGGCCGGGAACGATCGAGCCTGGCGTGAACGGCGACCTGATCGACTCGACGGATTTCGCACCGACGATTTGTGAGGTAGCCGACTCGCCCATTTCGGCGGCGGCAGCGATCGACGGCCGCAGCTTTTACCCTCAGCTGATCGGCGCCCAATCGAATCCTCGCGACTGGATCTTCTGTCACTTTGACCCTCGCCCGGGCTGGGACAAAGACCGCTTCCGTCTCGTGCGGTTCGCGCGAACAAAACAGTTCAAACTCTACGGCGACGGCCGACTCTATCACACGCCCAGCGATCGCCTCGAGAAACAGCCTCTAGCGCCCGCCGACGACTCCCCCTCAAGCAAGACCGCCCGCCGCAAACTACAGCGGGTGCTCGACAACATGGCCAGTCACAAATAGGAACAAGATGCCCCGCCGCAATCGGCTCCGGCCGTTTTGGAGGGTCAGGCGAACATGGGGGTCTTGCCGGCGGCGCGACGGGCGTCGCAGACTTGGCCGCGATGCGAGAGCCAATGCATGCCGCTCATCAGGAAGCACTGGCGCCAGGTGCCGAAGTTCTTCGCCCATTCGGCCGGTACGTTCTTACTTGGCTGGTCAAGCTCGTCTTCACTGAGAGAATCGAGCAGTCGCTCGACTTCGCCGTGAATGGCATAGTGTTTCTCTAAGACCTCGTCGAACGCAGGATATTGGGCGATGTCGTCAAGCGGCTCGGTGCCCATATCAAAAAGACTCTCCCACTCCGCCACAGGATTCGGTTCGCCTCGCATCAGATTCCAGAACAGGTTGCCTTCGCCGTAAGTCATGTGCCCCAAGACCCACAGCGGGTGTCCGCCGCCCTTGGTAGTGGGGAAAGTCAGCGGTGCGTCTTGCATGTCGAGCAGCAGGGGCATCACCATTTGATCAGCCCGGATGATCATCTTGAGCACTTCTTTCGACTCCATGTCGGCTTCCCTTTATGATTGGCGCGGACTCAAATAGGTGGAGATTGTAACGGACAATCCTACTGCCAGGGAATCGCGAAAGGCCAGACAATTGCCATGGAGTTGGAATCGCTGCTAGGTTTCGCGTCGATCAGTTTTCTCTTGGCGATCTCCCCCGGGCCAAGTTGGGCGTATGTGCTTTCGGCCGCGACGACCGAAACCAATCCGATTCGGTCATCTGCCGCGGCGATCGGCGGAAACGCCCTCGGAATTATCGGGCACATTGTTCTGGCTTGCAGCGGGATCGCCTTGCTGCTTCAGTACAGTGCAATTCTGTTTCTCACGGTGAAATTGCTCGGCGCCTGTTACTTGATCTATCTGGGATTTCAGATGATCAGCAAGTCCCGCGAATCAACCGCGTCCACGGTTCCTCAAGCAACCTTCGGCAAGACCGTGCGAGGCGGCGTGATGGTCAACTTGCTCAACCCCAAGGTTTCCATCCTGATGCTGGCTCTGTTGCCTCAGTTCGTCGACGCGAACGCCGGGGGAGTGGCATTTCAGACCATCTGCTATGGGGCAACCCACGTCGTGCTGGCGTCGCTTGTGCTTTCCACTCTGGCGACGTTCGTTATCGTGTCGCGGCGTTGGCGGCAGGCCAAGCCGCGCGTCAATGCGAGAATCCTTCGCTTGGTCGCTGGCGGCTGCTTGGTGGCGCTCGGACTCAAGCTGGCGTTCACCCAGCGGTAACTGACGCCAATTCTCAAGCTTGGCTGCTCAACTCAAACAGAATGGGCGTTCTTTCTGTTCGCGGTCGACTGGGTCACGTAGCCGCAGCGGGAGTTGGCGACTAAAGTAGTACGCGAACGACGAACTGCAACAATGTACAAATCCTGAGTTGATCATGCCGCGCACAGTCCACGCTGTTACGTTAGTCATTCTCGCAATCGGGTCCGTCTTGCCGCTCGCGGTCGCGCGCGCAGGCGAGCATCCCAATGTGATCGTCATCTTGAGCGACGATCAAGGGTGGGGCGACCTGAGTCTGAATGGGAATACGAATCTGAGCACGCCCAACATCGACGGGCTGGCAGCGTCAGGCGCTCGGTTTGACCGATTCTTCGTCTGCCCGGTTTGCTCTCCCACGCGCGCCGAATTCCTCACGGGTCGTTACCACTCTCGCAGCGGCGTCTATAGCACGTCGGCTGGAGGCGAACGCATCGACTTGGACGAGATGACCATCGCCGAGACTTTCCGTCAGGCGGGCTACGCGACGGGCGCCTTTGGAAAATGGCACAACGGCATGCAGTATCCCTACCATCCCAATGGCCGCGGCTTCGATGAGTATTTTGGTTTCTGCTCTGGGCACTGGGGAGACTATTACAGTCCGCCGCTCGAGCATAACGGAAAGCTCGTGCAAGGCGATGGGTTCATCATCGATGATTTTACGAATCATGCGATCGAGTTCATGGAGAGTCACCGCGACAAACCATTCTTCGCGTACTTGCCGCTCAACACGCCGCACTCACCGATGCAGGTCCCCGCAAAGTTTTGGAAGAAGTTCAAAGACGCCGACTTGGAGATGCGGCACCGAGATCGCCGCAGAGAGAACATCGAGCACACGCGAGCCGCTCTGGCGATGTGCGAAAACATCGACTGGAACGTGGGGCGGATCCTGAAGAAGCTGGACGAGTGGAAGATTGCCGACAATACGATTGTCGTTTACTTCTGCGACAACGGGCCCAACGGCTCTCGCTGGAACGGCGACATGAAAGGCCGCAAGGGCTCGACGGACGAAGGCGGCGTCCGTTCGCCGCTGTTGATTCGATGGCCAGGCCAGGTGCCTGGGGGAAAAACGATCAAGCCGATTGGGGCTGCGATCGACTTGCTTCCTAGTCTGGCCGCCATGTGCAAGATCCCAGTCGCCAGCAAGAAGCCTCTCGACGGAACGGACCTCAGCCCAGTGATTCTCGGCAAGAGCGACTCCATGCCTGAGCGAACGGTATTCTCACATTGGCGAGGTCGAGTGAGCGCAAGGACCCAGACCTATCGCCTCGACAACGCAGGCAAATTGTTCGACCTAGGCAGCGACCCAGGCCAGCGCACGGATGTCAGCGAGCAGCACCCCAGCATCACCGCCAAATTGCGAAAGCAAGTCGCGGACTGGAAGACCAACGTGATGTCGGAAGATAATCGAGCGGAGCGAACTTTCCCGATTGGACATCGCGACTTTCGTTACACGCAAATCCCTGCCCGAGACGGCGTAGCATCGGGCCAGATTACACGCTCAAACCGATTTCCCAATTGCAGCTACTTTCGAAACTGGGTCGATCCAGCCGATACCATTCAGTGGAATGCCGAGGTGGCTGCTGCTGGCCGGTATCGTGTCGACCTCTACTACGCATGCCCGCAAGAAGATATCGGCTCGAGCGTCGAGCTCTCGATCAATGGCGCCAAACTGCAATGCAAAATCACCCAAGCACATGACCCGCCCGTTCGCGGCGGCGAGCATGACCTGCTCAAACGGCAAGAGTCGTACGTGAAGGACTTTCGGCGGATGACGATGGGAATCGTCGAGCTCAAGCCCGGGAACGGCCCATTGGTGCTCAAGGCCCTCAAGATGCCGGCTTCGCAGGTGATGGAGTTTCGCCTATTGCAGTTCGTCCGTCTCGATCAGGAATGACTCAGGCGCTATCGAACTGGGCCTGCTGCACGCGCCCAAATCAGAGACGACCCCATAGGTTGGGCCGTCGAGGAAAGCCGCAAGAATCAGGAATGCCGCCGAGTGGATTCTTCAACGAGTGGACCAGTAACCCCAGCTTCGCTGCTCAAGCTGCATTTCGGCTTCCATACTTTTCGGGCTCAACAAGAGCGGATCATCGATCACGTTCTCGCTGGCCGCCATTCGCTGGTCATCATGCCGACGGGTATGGGCAAGTCTCTCTGCTTTCAGATTCCCGCCTTAATGCATGCCGCCGAACAGGAAGTCGCCACCGCAACGCGATCGCTGACGCTCGTCATCTCACCGCTGATCGCTTTGATGAAGGACCAAGTCGACGCCTTAAGTCGTAAGGGCGTCTCCGCGGCTTTCATCAACTCCTCCTTATCCCGAGAAGAGCGGGAGACGCGTTATCGCCAAGTTGGCGATGGTCAATTCGACTTGCTGTATGTGACTCCCGAGCGATTCCGCAAGCCGGATTTCTTGGCGGTGTTGCAAAGACGCCGAGTCTGTTTGCTGGCCGTCGATGAGGCCCACTGCATCAGCGAATGGGGACACGACTTCCGGCCCGACTATACTCGACTCGCTGAAATCCGCCGGGAGGTTGGAAACCCGACAACAATCGCGCTAACCGCGACGGCAACGCCTGACGTGCAGCGAGACATTGTCAAACAGCTGGATCTAGAGGGACAGGGCGTCCGACTGTTTCACGAAGGCATCGATCGTCCGAATCTAACGCTGGACGTTGTCGAAGTCTGGGACGACGATGAAAAGTTCGAGCAGATTCTCGACGTTGCCGACCGGCACGCGGGAAGCGGGATCGTCTATTTCACCCTGATTCGCAAGCTAGTTGAGTTCAGCGAACGGCTGTGGGACATGAGAAAACCGCACTTAGTCTATCACGGCGACTTGCCGACAAGACAACGGCGGCGCCTTCAAGAACAATTCATGCGAGAAGACGAACACATTGTGCTGGCGACCAATGCGTTTGGAATGGGAATCGACAAAGAGGACATCCGTTTTGTCGTTCACGCCGATCTTCCTGGGTCGATGGAATCCTACTATCAGGAAATTGGACGAGCTGGCCGCGACGGCAAGCCTTCGCAATGCACTCTGCTATACGACCAACGCGACCTGGCAACGCAAATGGAATTCATGCAATGGAGCAACCCTGGGGCCGAGTTCTATGAGCGAGTCTACGACCTGCTTCAACATGAACACGAGAAAGTGGACGCGTTCGGATTGGAATGGCTGCGAGAGAAACTTCATCATCGCAACAAGCACGACCGCCGATTGGAAACGGCGCTGGCGATGCTCGATCGGTACGGCGCCATCTCGGGATCGCTGTCGCCCCTCAAAGCTCGAGTTTCGGCCGATCTTCCAGCTCAGCTGACCGACCCCGACCAGTTGGATGCCAAACGCGCGCGAGATCAAGAGAAATTGTACGCACTCGTGCAGTACGTGAAGTGCGAATCGGACCGCAAGGCCTTCATTCACGAATATTTTGGGCTTCCGCCGGATGGCAGGCCAGAGGCAGAGGCGATGTAGGCGGCGACTCATTTTTTTTTCGTTGCCCCAACGCCCGCTTTGCGGTTAGACAGTAGCGGTTCGTCACTGCCAGTAATGATCGGGCGGACATCTGCCTAAAACGCATAGAGGATTCACGAGAGAATGCACATTGCCGTAACGGGCGCCAGCGGACTGGTCGGTTCGGAGCTCACGCCGCTGCTGATTGCCAATGGCCACGAGGTAACGCGATTGGTTCGGCGGGAGCCGAGCGACGAGGGGCAGATCCGCTGGGATCCGCTGGCCGATGCGTTCGACGCCCATCCGCTTGAGGGCGTGGACGCCGTCGTTCATCTTGCCGGCGAGAACATTGGCCAGGGGCGATGGAATGCCGCCAAGAAACAAGCCATGTGTGACAGCCGGATCCGCGCGACTCGCACCTTGTGCGAAGGCCTGGCAAGGATGGCGACCCCGCCCAGAACCTTGGTCTGCGCCTCCGCGATCGGATACTACGGCGAGCGCGGGGACCAGTCGATGACAGAAGACTGTCCGCCGGGCAAAGGGTTCTTGGCCGAGCTCGTTCGCGATTGGGAGCAAGCGTCCAAGTCAGCGGAGGACGCGGGAATCCGCGTCGTCATTCTCCGCCTGGGCGTCTTGCTGAGCACCAAGGGCGGCGCGCTCGCAAAGATGCTCACACCCTTCCAACTGGGTGTCGGCGGAGCCGTTGGCGGGGGAAAGCAATACTGGAGCTGGATGTCCATCGACGACGCGGCTGGAGTCATATTGCATGCGCTGCAGACGGATCAGCTCGCCGGACCAGTGAATGCGGTGGCGCCGAACGCCGAGACGAACGCCGCCTTCACCAAAACGCTGGGCGCCGTCCTTCGCCGGCCGACCTGGCTCCCCATGCCCGCATGTTTGGCACGGCTCGCACTAGGCGAAATGGCCGACGAATTGCTGCTGACGAGCACTCGCGTGCTCCCTGACAAACTGATCGAAACTGGCTACGAATTCCGATATCCGAAACTTGAGGACGCCCTGCGGCATCTGCTGAAACGGATACCGCAGTGAACGTCCAACCGTTCAACGAATGGACTTAACATCCAGGAGTTGCGAGTTCGAAACGGAGTTGCCAAAATCCTTGAATCGATTGAAAGTCCAGACGACTTTCTTCGTCTTGGGTTCAATCTCGACGAGCAGAGGTTGTCCTGGCCCGGCGTGACAATTCCCGATCATGTAGTTTCCGTTGGCGAGCACTTCGAGCGTTGTGATCCAAGCGAAGCGAATGTTCGGCAAGTCGTTCTGCTCGATCTTCCAGACAATCTTGCCTTTCGGAGTGACTTCCAAAACACTGTGCCCGTTGCCGGCGCCGATCAGCGTATTGCCGCTGGGCAGTCGCACGGCGGAGAAGAGTTGGTTGCCGAACGCGTCGGGCCCGTGCCCGCCCTTCCGCGGCTTTCCGAACAGGGGCACGCTGAACTCCCAAACCACCTTACCGGAAGGATGATACTCGCGGACCGCGCCATCGCCTTCGTGGCATACCAAGTAATTGCCCGATTTCAGTTTTCGCACAAGTCGCGTGTCGCGATGAGGGCTGGGATGATCGACCTTAAGCGGCATCTCATGCAGCAGCTTTCCTTGTCGATCGATCTCGATGATTCGCGACGGACCCGATTCGGCAATCATGAACCGCTTGCCGCCGTCGAGCGGTTGAAACGAGTGAATTTCGATTCGGCGACCGGCGTTTCCATTGCGCTGAGAAGCGTCGTAGCTCCAGACCACTCGCTTGGTCTTGGGGTCGATTTCCGACAGCACTCGATTCTGTTTCTGCACGACAATATGGCCGTTCTCCAACACGTGTATGTCATGAATCGCGCCCCAGGGCATCGACCACTCGACTTGACCATCGAAAGCGACGATTGTCAGGTTGCCTTTACCCTGCACGATTAGTCGGCGCCCGCCGCCTTCGGCTCCCAGGGACGAGAGATTGAAGCAGGCAGCGAATAGGGCAGTTGCAATGGCCACGAGTCGATGGCGGCGCATGTCGGTCTCTCCAATCAAGAAAGGGCTGGCCTCGCATTATACCCCCCGCCGCGCAACAGTTCAGCCAGACTGCGGCGGACACGGCGAGTTCGGCGCTTGCGTCGAGGGCGAACGGCATCTAAGCTGCTATGTCTAGGTGAGTCATCAAACTCCGGCAAGGATTTAGATAAATGCAATCGGGTAATGCGCGAATTGGGTTGGTCCTGTTTGGGATCTACCTCGTGTTGTACGGCGGGTTCATGTTTCTCAACGCCTTCTCGGCCTCGACGATGGAGTTGCGGCTGATCGGCGGCGTGAACTTGGCGATTCTGTACGGCTTTGGGCTGATCTTCGCCGCTCTGATTCTGGCCTTGCTCTACGGCGTGCTCTGCAAGCCGGAAGCGGACTCCGATTCAAAGGGGAAATCATCATGATTTATGAACCCTCTTGGATTGCGGTCGTCGTGTTTTCGGCCTTCGTCGCGGTCACACTCGGCTTGAGCTTCTATCTTGGGGGCCAAGCCAAATCGTCGAAGGGATATTTTGCGGCTGGCGGCGAGATCTCTTGGTTTGTTAACGGAATCGCCTTCGCAGGCGACTACCTCTCGGCGGCTTCGTTTCTTGGCATCTGCGGGATGATCGCCTTCTACGGCTACGATGGGTTCCTCTATTCCATTGGCTACCTTGCCGGCTGGATCGTGGCCCTGTTTGTGGTCGCCGAGCCGATGAAGCGGTTGGGCAAGTACACGTTTGCCGACGCCTTGGACGCCAAGTTCGGCTCGCGCGGGATCAAGCTGGCCGCCGGCATCAGCACGCTGGCCGTCAGCATCTTCTATCTCATTCCGCAGATGGTTGGCGCAGGCGTCTTGATTCAACCTCTACTGGGCTTTCCACACCACGTTGGCGTCCTAATCGTGGGCGCCACGGTGATCGTGATCGTCGTCACCGCGGGCATGGTGTCGACGACCTATGTCCAATTCCTCAAAGGATCGTTGCTGGTCATTTTTAGCGCGGTCCTGACCGTCATCATTCTCTCTCGCGGTTTCGAAGTCGCCGAAGGCGGTGAGGACGGGCACGTATTTGAAACGCTGGGCCCGTTTACGCAAGTCGAATTTGATCAGCAATTTGGAGTTGATGGAGACGCCAAACCAGTTCCCCCGGACGGTGGTTGGGTCGACTCGAAGACAAGTTTCGTGCGCACCAAGGGCAATGACAGTCTTGTCCGAGTTTGGAGTCGCCGCACCTTGGAAGATGGACGTATTGAACTTCGCGAAGCACAAACGCTTACCAAGACAAAAGACGGAAAGACTCTCGTTAATGGCGAACCGAAAGGCGAGAAGAAGGGCGAGCCGGAACTCCATCCAATCGGCCACATATCAAGCTTGCCCGATGGCAAGAAAAAGACAGGACCGTTGGGCCCGCTGTCTTTCTTCAGCACCATGCAGGATAGCGAGATCGTCCTCTGGGGCAGTGAGAAAATCACTGAAGAAAATGGCGATTCAACGACTGTCTACTATCAGAAGCCGACTGCTGGCAAAGATGTCCTGCGCCCGGGAACTCATCCCCGCTTTCAAGGCATTCACAGCGACAACCCAATCGACAAATTGAATTTTCTCTCGCTGATGCTGGCCCTGTTCTGCGGCACTGCATCGCTGCCCCATATTTTGATTCGCTACTACACCGTGCGAGACCAAGCTAGTGCTAGGAAGAGCACCATTGTCGGCATCGCAGCGATCGGTTTCTTCTACGTGCTCACCCTCTATTTGGGCTTGGGTGCGATGACGAGTGGCGCCATGGACGTGACCAACAGCAATATGGCCGCTCCGCTGTTGGCCAAGAGCATCGACCAATGGCTGTTCGCGATCATCTCTGCGATCGCCTTCACGACGGTGCTTGGCACAGTCAGCGGCCTGATCATTGCCTCGGCCGGCGCTGTGACCCACGACCTGCTGACCAGTGTTTTGGGGATGAAGCTCAACGACCACGAAAAGGTTCGAGTCGCTAAGATCGCCTCGGTGGTCGTCGGCTCTATCGCCATCGTGCTCGGTATTCTCTTTAAGGAAATGAACGTTAGCTATCTTGTCGGCTGGGCTTTTAGCGTTGCCGCTTCGGCCAACCTACCCGCGCTTGTGATGCTGCTGTTCTGGCCCAAGACAACCCGGCAAGGCGTGATTTCAGCCGTGGTCGTGGGGATGACCTCCTCTCTGGCCTGGATTCTCTTGAGCGGCGATACGTTTGCCAAGGTCTATGGATGGTCCGCCGATCTGGCGCCGGTCCCCTTCAGCCAACCCGGCATCGTCACCATCCCACTTGGATTCCTGACCCTGGTCCTCGTTTCCCTGATCACTCAACCCAAGGACTAAGGACGGTTCGAGCAATTCGTGTCGCTCCTTCGCTCCGCGAAAGTTGCGATACTTTCAACGGGCGAAGTGCGACTGTGACAACGATGACCCGAATGATGCTAACGGAGCCTTGTTTTGCGGCGCGCGTGTTTAGCAGAGAAACTGATCCATCGCTCGAGACAAGCTGGCAGGAGTTTGGGGAACGTCGGCCAAGTTGGCCTTCTTTTGCTGGTCAGTTGGCAGTGGTCGTCTCCGCCGCTGCAGGCCCATCCGATATCGGTGACGGAGGGTTTGGTCCGCGTCTCGAGGGAGCAAACGGATGTCCGCATCACCGTGTTCCTGGAAGACCTCTATTTGTTTCACGATCTCGCCCCTAATGAGCGAGACTTCCTGCCGCTTGACGCCATTCGCCGCGGCGCTGACTTGCACCGCAAGTTCCTGATGAAGCGGTTCCTGGTCCGCGATGCTGCAGGCGTGGCGCTCAAGCCGGAGTTTGTAAGTCTTGAGCAGCCCGATCTCCCTCAGGGCGGCGTGCCTCTAGCCGAGTTGATGTCGCATAAGCTGGCCTACCAATTTCGCTACAAGACGCCGACAGCTCCAAGTTTTCTCACGATCAGCCAGCACTTGATCGACGCAGAGGTTTCCATTCCCGCCGAAATGCGGTTGGTAATCAAGCAAGCCGGCTCGGGCGTCGCGTTCAAAGCAGCGCTGACAAGCGAAGAGTCTCACACGGTTCGCTTTGAGTGGGAGGGCAAACCGCTTGCCGAGCAGCCAACGGATGAAGAGCTGCAAAACTGGTTCGAGCGGCAGAGGGAGGAGACGCTGGGGATAACGGATTACAGTTCAATTTACTCCTTTCTCTACATCGAAGATCAAGAGGTGCGACATGAGATTCTCATGCCGCTGCGGACCCTCTCTGAAAGCGTAACTCTCAATCGACGCGACGCAGATTTCTTAGACGTGGACGAACAAGTCGCGGCGCGAGCGGCGATCGAAGCTTACTTTGTCGAGGGCAATCCGATTCAGCTCGACAACCAAGCGATCACGCCCCGAGCCACAAAGCTCGACTTCTTTGGAGTCGACTTCAAGGATTTGGCAAAGCCGGCCGAACAGATTCGAGTTAGCATGGCCAGTGGGCGGATTGGCATCATTCTGACCTATCCAGTCGAGGCGACGCCCAACAGCCTTGACTTGACATGGAACCGATTCAATCAACTGAGCTATACGGTTCAGATGGTTGTCTATTCCGATCAGTCGGCTGAAAAGAAAACGCTGAGCAAGGTCGGCGGCAAGAACAAATACCAATGGCATTTCGCAGGTTCGAAACCGGTCTTCGTCGCCGCCTCGCTTCCCGTTGAGCTCAAGCCACGCAGCCTGTGGAGCTTACCCCTGCTATCGATGGCGTTCGCAAGCGGTGCCCTCTGCATCGTCGTCAAATCGCCCAGGCGATATCTGCCGGCGTGTTTGTTGATTGTTGTTGCGTTTGCCTGTTGGCCGCTTGCGCAATGGCAATTCCATAATCCGCTGCAGGCCAAACCGGTCGTGGGAATGGCCGACGCCCAGCGCGTTGTCGAAGGTCTAATCGAGAACGCCTACGCCGCGTTTCGACTGCGGGACGAGCAGGCTGCGTATGACGCGCTTGCTCTGGGCGTCGATGGCGAACTCCTCCACTCGCTCTACATTCAATTGAGGCGAGGGCTGTTGATGCGGCAACAAGGAGGCGCGCTCGCACGAGTGCGCGAGATTGAGACGATCGCCGGCAGCCGCGAAACCATCGCCCAGCCTCTAGGTGACGAGCGCAGCTTTTGCTACCGTTTGGCGTGGACGATTCGCGGCGACGTGGAGCATTGGGGGCATATTCACTCCCGCACCAATCGATACGAGGCCATCTTCACTGTCGAACCTCGCGGCGAATATTGGCGACTTACGCACCTGGACGTGCTGGACGAGAAACGAGTCCAGTCGAGAACCAGCCTTCGGCAACTTTAGCAACGGCTGCTCGAGCAGTCTAAAACGAGGGCGATTCAAGTTGACTCAAACAACCTCCGGCAATGACAGAACCTCAGCTCTGGTCCTTTTCTCCGGCGGGCAGGACTCGACGACTTGCCTCTACTGGGCCAAGCGACGGTTCGCGAAAGTCGTTGCTTTGGGGTTCGACTACGGCCAGAAGCACAGCATCGAATTGGAGCAAGCCGAGCAGATAGCCAAACTCGCCGAGACCCCTTTTAGCGTAATGGACATTCGCGGCACACTGTGCGGTTCCGCGCTCACCGAACACGATTTGGACGTCTCGGCTCCGCACTTAGTCAATCCCGACCTGCCGGCTTCGTTCGTACCTGCGCGAAACGCGTTGTTCCTCACCTTGGCGGCTGGGCGAGCCTACAACTTGGACATCAAGGACTTAGTGGGCGGGATGTGCCAGACGGATTACTCGGGATACCCCGATTGCCGGCGTGACTTTGTTGACGCCCAAGAGAAGGCTCTTTCCCTGGCGCTGGACGACACCATTCAGATCCATACGCCGTTAATGGAGTTGACCAAAGCCGAAACTTGGAAGTTGGCCGCCGAGTTAGACGTGGTGGACATCGTTCGCGAGATGACCCACACCGACTACAACGGCGACCGCACGACGTACAACGAATGGGGATACGGCAGGCTCGACAACCCCGCCTCGATCCTGCGAGCCAAAGGCTATGAAGAAGCCAAAGCCAAGGGCTGGATACCGTAGCGTTATTTTAGAATCAGCATCGTTTCCGCCCATTGGCGCAGAGTTCGAATGCGACCTTGGCTATCAGGAGCCGTGACGTCAGCTGTGACCAGTGCAACGGGTTGGGGTCCGCTCGGCGCGACAACCTTGAACTTCACAACTCCCTTAGCGCCGGGCTTCAGGTGAATCGTCTTGGTCTTGGAGTCGACAAGTTTGGCGCCGTTGTGGGCCCGTGGGGCGACGCGGAAATCGTGGGCTGTCGGTGAATGGTTCCAAACGCGAAACTCGACCGTATGCTCCGCGCCACGATCGACATTTGCCGCGTAGGGATAGAAGAAAGCCCACTGCTCGTCGACGCCATAATTCGCCGCGTCAAAATCAAATAGTTCCGCCTGCGTCGCGATCCGCGCTCGATAGCGAGACTGCAGGTAGTCAAGTTCCTTGGCGTCGAAACGGAAGACGTGGCGAATGTGCTCGTTGACCAGCCAAGCCGGCGTCTCGCGGACAATCTTCAAACACCGCTGCATGCCTTGGTCCTGTCCCAGCAAGTTGCGATTGAGCACGCAGTAGTCGTCGAATCCCGATGGAGCGAAAGCGTCTCCCACAAACAGGATCGGATCCGCGCCGGGTTTCTTCGCCAACAGGGCGCCATGATAGTAAGTCTGCCCCGGGAAGAAGAAGAACGTCAGCTCGAACTCCCGCCACTTCATCTGATGGCCGCTGGCAAGACGGCGAATTGGCGTTATTGGGTTTGCGGTCATCGCGGGCAGGTGGTACGCGTCCGGGTTCTCCAAGACATCAGCATATTCGTGAGTTGCGTAGACTGGGCAGTCGAACGTCTTGGCGGCGGTTTGAACTTGATCTGTGTGGTCGTCGTGATAGTGGGTCACGAAGAGTCCTTCGACATCCTTTACGATCTCCTTCTTCTGCAAATCTTGGATCGCATCAATGACACGTTGATAGCCGCAATCGAGTAGAAAACCGTGCCCCGATTCGGAAATCAACAAGCGGCTTGTGGAATTCTCGAAGACCCAGTCAGGCGTTGTTTCATGTTGACAATAGGGCATCAGTTGAACCTTGGCTTCCTTGCCCAAGACTCGCTGCCCGCACTGGTTCATCCGCTTTTCCTTGAAGTACCAATGCAAGGCGTTCGTGGAGAGATAATTCGCGTAGACACGTTGCACGCGATCCTTGAGAGTTTGAATCGCCCGCGCAGGATTGCGAATCACGTCGCCTCTAGCAGGGACAATCAAATCCGGTTTTGCCCCGGCGAGTTTGTCGAGGCTTTCGACCAATCCAGCCAAGCGGCTTCCGTAGCCGTGGTATCCGCGGATCTGAGCCGATGCGATCGCGTCTTGGAAGCTGTAGAGATCAAGCACCTGTCCGTCGCCGTAGATCAGGTCACCAGTGAAAGCAACTCGCTTGCCCTCCGCCTCCAACAGATAAGTAAGAGCGCTTCTGGTGTAGCCGGGCGTCTCGAAGACACGGAACTGAAGTTCGTTCCAGCCAACAACATCGCCCTCCTTGAGCCAACGCTTGACGGGCAATCCGGTGGCGGGCACCTTGGTTGTTTGCTGAGCGTAGTCGTGAAACCGCGACTTGATAAACGTCTTCCAGAATTCTTCGGGCGTTTGCAGCCAATAGGTCGCCTTGGTCGGCGCAAGGATTTCCGGCAACAACTCACGGCCTCGGTCTTGAAGCTCTAAAGTGTCGGCGATCAAGTCGCGGCGGCCGTCAGTCAGCAACAGTTTGCCGCGAGCGACGCTTCGATACAGCTCAAGCGTCTCGCCGCCGCGTGAATAGGAAACGTGATTGACATGGTCCGGATCGATGGCCAAAGTTCCGCCACCTGGAAGCTTGACGGTTTCGCCCCCTTCAGCTTGCACCAAGAAGGATCCGGCAAAGTAAAGGAAAACGGCTAGAACAATCTTCGCACGGCTCATTTCAAGGCTCCTTCGGAACAAGGTGGCCTCTCATTGTCGGATCATTCATCAAGCAAATCAATCACGAGCGCGCCCTCGCTGCATTTCGTGCCGCAGGTGTCCCGTCCCTGCCTGAGACACAGGGACTGAGACACTGAGACACAGGGGACTGAGCGTGGAACTGTCCCGGTCCAATCCCGACTGCTGGCGAATCCACCAAGACGCAAATAAAAAAGGCGGCGAGCGTCGCGAGGACACTCAGCCGCCTTGTGTTCGCACCGATTCGTTCAGTCGGATGACTACTCGGTGGAAATCCCTTCGAGACTGGCCGTCGGGTCCGAGCTCTCCGGCTCAGGCGTTTCCGGATCAGGCGTTTCAGGTTTCGGCGTTTCCGTTGCACTCGAACCCGGTTCGGGCGTTTCGGTAGACGCGCCTTCGGCGGGAACGGCGGCGGCGGATGCATCCGCTACTTCAACACCCTCTTGAGTGGGCGCGGGAGTTTCATCAGACTCGATCTCGACGGCATCTTCTTTCGTCGGATTGATGTTCAGCCACTTCTTCCGCGTCTCATCGGAAACCGACGCCCGCCAAATTGCGAGAATCTCATCCACGTCGATGTGGGGATTTCCTCGCTCGTTGCCAGGCTTGCCGGCCTGGACGGGTGCCAGCGGCGCCCAGAGGATGTCGATCTGAGCACTGTCACGGTAAAAACTACCGCGACGAATGTTACCGGCGTTGTCCAGCTCAAGCTGGTAGTGCATATAGAGTTGCTTGGCCAGCTGGGGGCCTTCATCAAACTCCTGACGCGTGCTGTTTGCGTAGACAACGTTGATACTGACTTCCACGCGACTGTCCGTGTGCTTGTGCGAGGTGGCTTTGTAAGAGTAGATGGGATAATTCCAAACCTCTTTGCCAACCGTCGTGTCGACGCCAATCGGGTGCCCGCCACGGCCGAGCCAGTTCGTCAAGACAACATGAAAAATGGCCGGATCGATCGACTCATCGTCTCCGCCCAGATATTCGATGTCTTGGTACATGTAGACTTCAGCCAACAATCCCTTGATGTGGGCTGGCGAAAATGTAACGCCATTTCGCACCACAGAGTGTTCCGGTTCTGCGTGGCGAATCGACGCCGCAGTCCAACCGTTACAATGGCCGTGCCATGCTGGCGTCCGCGGGCGGCCAGCGAACAAGCGACCCAGGAACCCACGGGGCTCACGGCCGCCACGACGTTCCTTGTACGCAGTGGTATCCCAGTCCTCCCAAGTTACCGCGCGTCCGCCGTTGCGGAACGCCGCATCGTACAGCCGCAGCGCCCAGGCAGTGCCGCCTTGCCGATCTGGGTAATCGTGGCCTGAGTAGGGGGTTCGCCATTCGGGAACCTCGCCCTCGAGAGGCAGATCGTCAAATTTCCAATTGAGGTCCTGGCCCCACCAACGCTTGAATGCTGCATTCTGCTGTTCAATCTCTGAGACTTGCTCTTCCTGAGCAAACACAAAGCCTTGAGCGACTAGCACAATGGCAATGGAGAGTATGCGACGCATATACCCACCCTTGTGTGTTCTGTTTTTTGAGGGGAAGCAAAAAAAAACGCTCCGCCTGAAACCTGCGTTGTTTTCTTAGTGCCGATACGTTCGGCTTGCAGGAATCACGCGGAGCGTGTGTTGACCGACGCAGTCATATAGATTCTATCGGCCGAATCGTTCAAAGAAACCTCACTTACTTTTGTGTGGCCTTCTGTGCCGCGCCACCTTTTTGAGCAGCACCACCCTTTTGGGCGGCTCCACCTTTTTGGACGGGGCTCACGCCACCTTTTTGAGCAGCTCCACCTTTTTGAGCAGCTCCACCTTTTTGAGCGGCTCCACCCTTCTGGGCAGCTCCACCTTTTTGCGCGGCTCCACCCTTTTGGGCAGCTCCACCTTTTTGCGCGGCTCCACCCTTCTGGGCAGCTCCACCTTTTTGCGCGGCTCCACCCTTTTGGGCAGCTCCACCTTTTTG
>CAZWOU010000008.1:41312-54386 GCA_964635375.1 uncultured Pirellulaceae bacterium
TTTGCGCGGCTCCACCCTTTTGGGCAGCTCCACCTTTTTGAGCGGCTCCACCCTTTTGGGCAGCTCCACCTTTTTGAGCGGCTCCGCCTTTTTGGGCAGCGCCATTCTTCTGAGCAGCTCCGCCCTTTTGGGCAGCGCCGTCTTTTTGAGCGGCTCCGCCCTTTTGGGCAGCGCCGTCTTTTTGAGCGGCTCCGCCTTTTTGGGCAGCGCCATTCTTCTGAGCAGCTCCGCCCTTTTGGGCAGCGCCGTCTTTTTGAGCGGCGCCATCAGCGCCGTAGACCGTCGAACCGAACAGCAAAGCGGCGCAAGCGGCCATCGTCCAAAGGTGTCGCATATCTATTTCCTCCACAGCAAGCGAATCACCGAAAAGATGTAAAACGACTTCGTCGCCAGCCACCCCCCGTGTCATTGCGTGGTAGGAGCTCACGTCGAATCGCACGAAACGCACAACTCAACACGACCTTCTCCAAACACCCTAGGCAGCTGCTCTTACGCAGACAAATTAAGCTACCAAGGTAAAATTACCTTGTCAACATAATTGAGTTTGCATTGCCGACTAGGAAGGATGGGTCAGGTGTGTCCTGAAAACCTACTCGCTAGTTGGCCATGTGGCGAAAAATCACCGCCCAATTATCAGGAAAAACACGCAGTCTAGTGCAAGCACGCTGAATACGACGTTAATCCCGGTTAGGCAAGGTGCGCCGGGGTAGGCGAACCGACCGTTCCGAATTCCTCTCAGACCCAATTGTCTGAACAAAGAACATGACCTCGTCTTCGGAATTGCACCTCGCACGTCACGCCCTTTTGTGGCGAATCGGGCGAGTTTGCCAAATGGACGGCAGTGTTACCGAGCCACGCCCTAAAGCTTCGACGCTCGTGCAATTGCCTCTATGTTGCCGAGACGGCAGGGCCTCTGCGAGCCGCATTCTCGACCGGAGAACAAGGGGATCGGGGGAGCGTGTTAGTGGTCGATCGGGTGAGATTGTGTCAATTGAAGGGGATGGCTGTTTATCCGGGTTGGATCGTGGGATCGCCCGGCGGGCCAACTCGCCTCGTCCTCGCGGGGGCCCAGTTTGCCAATGGGGATCAGTCTTTCCGGTACACGGCCCTGGATTGGCTTTATTTGCCGGGCTCATTTCAATAAACTTTTATGGGTGTTTGAAATCGAGCGAGAGGATTTCGCGTGTTTCACCGTCGGGCGGCATTATCGCTGATCTTATTCCTATTCACCGCAGCAGCGTCAATCGCAGCGGAGGAACGTCCCCAACCAATTGGAATTGAGCGGCGCGGGCGCCCACCGCGGTCTGCTTGTCGAGGGCAGGGCAGCCGATGGCCGTTGGGTCGACCTGACTCATCGAGCCCGCTATCTCTCAACCCAACCGGGGGTCGTGCGGGTGGACGCTGGCGGCGTGGTGTCGAGTCAGACCGACGGGGGAGCGGCAATCCGTGTCGAAGCGGAAGGCATGACCAAACGCGTGGACGTCCGCGTCACGGCGACCGCGATCGCAGCTGAGCTCGATTTCGGGAACGACATCGTACCTCTTCTGAGCCGTTACGGCTGCAATGCGTCGCGCTGTCATGGCAAAGCCGGAGGCCAGAACGGCTTCAAACTCTCGGTGTTTGGGTTTGACCCCAAGTCGGACCATGTCGCCTTGACTCAGGAGGGTCGAGGTCGGCGCGTTTTCCTGGCCGCGCCAAGTCAGAGTCTATTGTTGAGCAAGGCCAGCGGACACTCGCCCCACGGTGGAGGCGCGCGAATTGAGCCCTCATCGCGAGCCTACCGTCGCCTGGAGCGTTGGGTCGCTTCCGGCGCCGAGTTCGCAACCGCCGATGCAGCTCAATTGGTTCGCCTAACGCTGACTCCGGACCGCCGCGTGGTCGATATGAAGCAGAGTCAACAATTGCGGGCGATTGCGGTCTACGACGACGGGCGGCAGGTCGACGTCACTTACGAGGCGCGCTACGACACGAACCAACCGGGCTTGGTTCAAGTGGACGAGAACGGATTAGTGACTGCTGGCGAGGCGCCTGGACAGGCAGCGGTGATGGCGAGCTACATGGGGCAAGTGGATCAGTTTCAGATCCTTGTTCCTCGCCCCGCGACGTTGCCGGTGGCCGCGAACGAGTCGCTGGAGAGCCATTTCATCGACGGTCCCGTCCAGGCTCAGTTGCAGCGAATGCGAATCACTTCTTCGCCCATCGCGAACGATGGCGAGTTCTTACGGCGAGTCTACTTGGATGTTATCGGCACGCTGCCGACTCCGGACGAAGCCCAGCGGTTCTTGAGCAGTTCGTCGCCAGACAGACGAGCCAATTTGGTGGACGAGCTTTTGGAGCGTCCCGAGTACGCTGTCTACTGGTCGTTGAAATGGTCTGACATTCTTCGGGTCGACAGGCAGGCGTTGGGTCACAAGGACGCTTATGCGTTTTACCGCTGGATCCACAACCAATTCGAATCTAACCGTCGCTTCGACGCATTTGCGCGAGACTTGATCACCGCCTCGGGGCCACTCCGCGATTCGCCCCAAGGACATTTCTATGCAGCCGTTAAGGGAGCTGGATCGCAAGCGAGTTCGCTATCGCAGATCTTCCTTGGCGTTCGCATTGCCTGCGCCGAATGCCACCATCATCCTTTCGATCGTTGGAGCCAGACCGATTACTTGGGAATGGCAAGCTATTTCACGGCCATTAAGAAGGCGGATTCATCTCGTGGCCCGTCGCTGTTCGCCAACAACTCGCCAGCGTCTCGGAAACACCCGCGGTCAGGGAAACTGGTCAGCGCGCATCCTTTAGGAGTAGCTCTGCCGGAGGGCGATGCGGCGCCGCGAGGTGAACAGCGGGCGGAACTAGCGAGCTGGATGACATCTCCCACCAACCCTTGGTTTGCACGAGCTGCGGCCAACCGCTACTGGGCCCATTTTCTCGGCCGTGGGATCGTCGATCCGGTCGATGATTTTCGCGACACGAACCCACCCAGCAACCCCGAGCTGCTCGACGCCCTGGCTGAGAGTTTTTCCGCTGGCGGATTTGATGTCAAGCAACTGATTCGCGAGATCACATCGTCTAAGACTTATCAGCGGTCGGCAACGCCAAACGAGACGAACCAGCGCGACGAGCAGAACTACTCACGCCGCTTGTTCAAACGACTCGAAGCCGAAGTACTGCTGGACGCTGTCTCTCAGGTGACTGGGACACCCGAGAAGTTCCAGGGTGTGCCGTTCGGTTCGCGGGCGATTGGATTGTGGGACAGCGAGACGCGACACTACTTCCTGAAACAATTTGGTCGACCGATGCGCAAGACAGCCTGCGAGTGCGAGCGAACGTCCTCGCCGAATGTGGGACAAGTTCTGCACTTGCTCAACTCGCAAGACTTGGCGAACAAGATTAGTCACGCAGGCGGTCGAGCGGCAAGGTTGACGCGGCAATACACCGACGATAAGCCGATCGTTCGCGAGCTCTATTGGGCTGCATTGTCTCGACGCCCTACGAGTCAAGAGATGGAGGCGGCGATAGGGCACCTGAGTGAGCCGTCGCAAACCCGACGCAAGAATGTAGAAGACTTGATTTGGGCTTTGATGAACACGCTCGAATTCGTTTTTAACCACTAGGCGGAGTTTGCAGAATGGTTGCAAAGCCGACTCACGGAAATCGTCTGCGTTGTCCGGTGATTCTAGATTGGAAACCTCGCGTTCTTTTCTAGGCATCGCTTAGCGCGCTATGGCCAAGAAGCGTTTCACAACCTGACTTTCAGAATGGGCGTGTACGATGTCGAAGCAGCGACGAACATTTTGTGACGGCCTCAGGCGACGCAGCTTTCTTCGACTGGGTGGCGCCGCTCTATTCGCCGCCCCCTGCACGTTGGCCGGCGTCGTCGGAAGCGAGAAGAAAAGTCTCGCCAGCCCTCTCGCCGCCAAGGCCAAATCGCTCATCTTCGTATTCCTCAAAGGCGGGTTGAGTACGATCGACACTTGGGACCTGAAGCCCGACGCTCCAGCCGAGTTTCGCGGCGAGTTCCGGCCGATATCGAGCAGCGTGGCGGGGATTCAGTTGGGCGAGCACATTCCGCGTACGGCTCAGCAGATGGATAAGTTCTCGCTCATACGCTCGTTTGCGCACGGCGACTCAAACCACGGCCCAGCTGATCACTACATGCTGACAGGTTATCGCCCGACAGCCGGCTTCAACGCGGGACTCGCGCCCAACAATCAACGGCCGTCTCACGGCGCCATCATTTCTAGAAGTCTAGGTCCACAAGGAGCTGTGCCGCCCTACATCTGCCTGCCTGACATGCATCCAAGCTGCGGCGCCTCGTACCTCGGTCCCCCGGCCGAGCCCTTCAGCATCGACTCGGACCCAAGTGATCCGGCATTCAAAGTGCGCGACATCGTGCCACCGCTCGATGTCGACGCCGCCCGCGCCATCCGCCGCAAGCAGTTGCTCCAGGTTGTGGATCGATATCAGAAGTCTGTCGAACGAGCGGCTAACTCGAGCGTCGCCGCGATTGGCGAGTTCCGGCAGAAGGCGTTCGAGTTGATGACCTCGAAAGAAGCGAAGAAGGCGTTCAATATTCATGACGAACCAGATCGATTGCGTGATGAGTACGGTCGAAACTCACTCGGCCAATCGTGCCTGATGGCCAGGCGGCTCGTCGCTGCCGGAGTCCGTTGCATCACGATCAATCACGTCGATTGGGATACCCACGACAGCAACTTCACGACATTGCGACGCGACTTGCTGCCCAAGCTGGACGCCGCCATGTCGACGTTGTTCCGAGATCTCGATGATCGTGGCATGTTGGAATCGACGTTGGTGGTCGTCAGCGGCGAATTCGGCCGCACGCCGCAAATCAACAAGAATGCGGGGCGCGACCACTGGGGCGACGGGTTCACTGTCGCGATTGGCGGCGGCGGAATACAGGGAGGACGCGTGATCGGCAAAACGACGTCACGGGCTGAGAAACCTGCAGTCGAACCGCACGGCCCGGAAGACCTCGCCGCCACTCTCCACCGGCTTCTGGGAATCAACCCGGAGCGGGAGTTTTTTACGCCAGAGGGCCGGCCCATTAAAGTTGTCAACGAAGGTCGCACCATTCAAGGCTTGCTCTAACTATGCTTCCCCATTCGCCACACGATGCGTTTTGCCGAGCGACAGCTTGGTGTTTGCGTCTAACGATCGTTGCAGTCTTTGCGACTCCTTGCTTTGGCCCTTGGGCAGCCCTTCGCGCAGACACTCCGTCAGCCGACTATATCTTTCCTGCCGGAGGTCAACGCGGAACGATAGTCTCCTTTGATGTCGGCGCGACATTCCTGCACGGCGGCGCGCATTTTGAAATGCAAGGCGAGGGAGTGGCGACCTCGGCGCAGGTTGTGGAGGCAGATACGAACTGGTTCGAAGGCCCGATGATTGTCAAGCCGGCTTCGCAGCGAGCCGAAAACTACCCTCGCGACCACGCTGGTCAAGCCGAGATTGCTAAGGACGCCGAGCTGGGATTTCGATACTGGCGAATCCGCACGTCACAGGGCGTCACACCGAGCCGACCGTTCGTCGTGGGCGAGCTGCCGGAAGTGGTCGAACTGGAAATCGACGGTCTGCCGAGGGCCCAGCACGTCTCGATTCCGGTCACGGCCAATGGTCGCATCTTCCCTCGTGAGGATGTCGACATTTGGACGTTCAAGGCAATACAAGGGCGAGTGTATAGTTGTCGAGTTTGCGCCGCAGAGATTCAATCTCCGCTCGATTCGCAGCTCAAACTGTTCGGCCCCGATGGGCGCCTCGTCGCGGAGAACGACGACCACCGCTCGGCCGACTCTGCGATTCTCTTCAAAGCCACCGCCAGCGGCACGCATCGGATTCAGATCTGCGACACGCAGTTTCGCGGATTGCAAGATTACGTTTATCGGTTGACGATTAGCGACCTGCCCCAAGTCGCTCGCGTCTTTCCGCTCGGCGCCAAACGAGGCCAGGTCACGGCGTTTCAACTCGCAGGACAAGGCCTCCCTAACGGGACCAAGTTGTCGAGGACCATCAGCGAACAGATTGGCGTGCGGGCGATTCAGTTTTCGCCGCCTGGAAACGGGGACGCGAACCCAATTCAGATCGATGTGGGAGAGGCGGACGAATGGATGGAGGACCAAATGGCAGACGGCGGGACCGTGAACGGAAGCGGCTCGCTCAACGGCAGGATACTCCGCGATGGCGAGCAGGACCTTTGGAATTGGCGGACCGAGAAAGGTAAGCAGTACTCGCTGACGCTGCTGACCGAATCGCTCGGTTCACCGTTGCTTGCCGACCTTTTGGTCGAGGACTCGAAGGGAAAGGCGGTCAAACAGTTTCTTGCCAATCCACAGCGGCCACTTCAAGCACGACTGACGATTGCCGGCGCCGATGCGCCCTACGTGATTCGTATCGCAGGCAAGACGCATGGCCCCGAGCACGCTTATCGGCTGAAGTGCGTGGAGATTGCGCCCGACTTTCAACTGCGACTCGGGAGCGACGCGGTCACGGCCTACCGAGGGCAAAAGGCGAGCCTGACAGTCCAGGTTGAACGACGTGGCTTCCAGGGAGAGATCGAACTCTCCATCGATGGGTTGCCAGGTGACATTGAGCTCGAATCCGCGAAGGTTCCGGCCAACAAGAACAGCGCCCCACTCACGATCAGCATCGGAGAAACGGCTCGCGTCCGCCCAGTCCACGCGACCATCATCGGGAGAGCGATGATCGACGGTGTGGAAACGACGCGAGTCGCCTCACTTCCGACGCCGCATTCCCCTGTCGATCGTACGGACGTCTTGATCGGCGTCTCCATGCCAACGCCGTTCAAGCTCGATGGCGTGGCCTTCGAAACTCGCTATGGAGCGCGGGGCACGCTCTTTCGGCGGCACTTTGTGGTTCACCGCAACGGTTTCCAAGGCCCGCTGCAGCTGAGCCTGGCGGACCGGCAGGTGCGACATCTTCAGGGCATGACGGGCGTCGACATGTCGCTGGCAGCCGACAAGAGTGAATGCGATTTCGCAATTCGGATTCCGACTTGGCTGGAAATGAACCGGACGAGCCGCACCGTGGTGATGGCCGTTGGCAAAGTGAAAGACGAACAGGGCGCCGAGCATACGGTCAGCTTTAGCTCGCAAACTCCCAAAGACCAAATCGTGTTGCTCACCGCACCTTGCCCGATCAGCGTCTCCGTAGCCAAGCCATCCATGCATGCGCAACCCGGCGCCACACTGAGCGTCGATTTTCGCGTCGACCGAGGCATACTGCAGCCTGCTCCTGTGCGAATCGAGTTGATCGCCGCCTCCCACATGAAAGGCCTAACCGCGCTGCCAGTCCAACTGGATTCGGGCCAACAGAATGGGCAGATGGCAATTCAGATCGGCGAACAACCTGGGCCGTTCAACATGCCGTTGACGTTGCGGGCAACGACGACCGACGGCCGGGACGAAGTGATCGCAGAAACCAAGTTTGGATTGGTGTTGCCCTAGCGGACGCCATTTCGCCCATACGGCGCCCCTCGCCGCTAGTCTCGTTTCTTCCAGCCGAGAGGCATGTCTGGCTGTTGCCATGCGCTCATTCCGCCATCGACAAATAGCATCTGCCCTTGCACGTGCTGGGCGCCGTCGCTGACAAGCAGCACTGCGGCGTCTCCGCAGACATCGGAGTCGGGAACCTGCCCGTTGGGCGTGTGCAACTCCATCCAATCGGCGAAGTTCTCATCATCGTCGATGATCGAGGTCAGGGGAGTTCGGACGAGCCCGGGAGCGAGTCCGTTGACGCGAATGTTGAGGGGCGCGAGGGAGACACACAGAGTGCGAACCATCGCATCCACCGCGCCTTTGGATGTGTCGTAAGCCGAATGCACAGGCTCGGCGAGCCTTCCATTGATCGATCCGATCATCAACACGCGTCCCGCAACTCGGTTTTCGACCCAGTGTCGGGCGAATCGTTGAGTCAAAAAAAAGCTCGAGGCGACATTCAATCGCATCGTGTACTCGAACGAATCAAACTCCATCTCTAAGAACGGTTTGTCGATATACGAGCCTGCATTGTTAACGAGAATGTCGATGCTGGCGTTAGCTTGCAGGGCCGCGTCGAGCAGTTCGTCGACGGCTAGCTCAGTCGGCCCGCCCAAGTCCGCCGTGACAAAAGAAGTCCTCGCTCCCAATCGTTGGCATGCCGCAACAGCCTCGCGCGAAGCGTCAGTCTCGCTACGGCCATGCAGCACAACGTCGGCGCCGGCCCTTGAGAAGGCCTCGGCAATCGACCTCCCCACACCCTTGGTAGACCCGGTAATCAGCGCCGTGTGGCCTTTCAAGTGAATCATCGTATGAAGCGCTCCAGTCAGCCTAGGAACAACGTTGCCACAAGTGGGGAAAATTTGAATCTTGTTGGAGAAACGTGAACTAGTTTACGCTCTTTCGCGTGCCGGTTGTATACGATGGGCGCTCAACCGAGATCCGCCCGACGAAGACACGTTCCCCATAAGGATGCGCATCCAATGATCAAACCAGTATTCGCGCTCTTTGTACTGCTCTCCGCCAATGTCGCCCTGGGGCAGCAGCCAAAACTGGCGACGGCGCCTGGACTGGACGTCGGCAAGGCGGCGCCCGCTTTCGACCTGCCCAACCAGGATGGGGAGAAGCAATCGCTCAAATCGATGTTGAAAAAAGGCAAAGTGGCAATCGTCTTCTATCGCTCAGCAGCGTGGTGACGGTTCTGCATCGAGCAGTTGGTTCAACTGCAAGAGAACGTCGACAAATTCAACAAAGCCGGCGTCCAACTCGTTGGAATTAGTTACGATTCCCAAGAGATCCTGAAGAACCTCAAGCAGAGAAAAAAGCTCACGTTCCCGCTATTGTCCGACAAGAACAGCAAGGTAATCAAGCGGTACGGCGTATTGAACAAGTCGATCAAGTCGGGAAGGCATTACGGAATTCCCCATCCCACGACGATTCTGATTGATCAGGACGGCATAGTACGGGCAAAGCTGTTTGTCGGTACGTACAAGCGTCACTCGCCCAAGCAACTCTTGGACGCCGCAGCCAAATTGCCTGCGCGGAACTAGCATGCCAAGGACCGAAGGGTCCCCGCGCCAGCCCAGGGAAAGCGATAGGCCCGTTGGGCGAGCACCAGATTGGGCGCTGAGTGGGCAAGCGTTGCCGGGCGCTGGGCTTTGCGCCTCTGCTGAATCGGCTACCTTGAATGCAGCACAGGCCTACGAACTTGATGGCAAAGGGAAGAGCGTTGGAAGAATCGGATCCAGAATCGTCGTTTTTGTTCTTGGTGTGCCAAGTGGGCGTGGAGCGTTTGTGCAAGGCGAGGATCGAGTCGCGTTGGCCGGACTACCGATTCGCGTTTTCACGCCCGGGATTTCTGACCTACAAGCTGCCTGATGGCCCACTGGCTCCCGGTTTCGATCTGAAGAATGAATTCGTCCGCACCAGCGGGATTTGCATAGGTCGGATCGAGGCGGCGGATGCCGAGGCAGCCGCCAAGGAATTCTGGGAGCGTTTTGGCGCGTCTTCATTTGACGACATTCACGTCTGGCAACGCGACGAACGCAAGGTGGGAGACCGCTTTGAACCAGGACTGTCCTCCGCCGCAACCGAGGCCGGCTTGGCAATCGTTAAGGCTCGGCCTCGCCAACCGGAAGGACAACAGTCGTCGCAGCGAAGTCGTAAGTTTATTCGAGTTAACCAAGTCGCCGATGTCAGCTCGACGGTGATGGACTGCGTGTTGGTCGAACCAAATCAGTGGTGGATCGGTTCGCATCACGTGACGACAACGCCTTCGTCATGGCCAGGCGGAGTGCCGCCGATTGAAATCCCAGAGGACATGATCTCCCGAGCGTACATGAAGATGCATGAGGCGATTGCATGGTCGCGGATTCCCTTTCGGCCGAAAGACTGCTGCGTCGAAATCGGCAGCGCGCCTGGCGGCGCCGCTCAAGCAATGCTCGAACACGGACTTCACGTGATCGGCATCGACCCTGCCAAGATGGCGCCCCAGGTTGCCCACCACGCAAATTTTGAACACATTCAGAAGCGGGGCCGGGACGTACAGAGACGCGAGTTGGCGAAAGCGCGTTGGCTGATGACCGACTCCAACGTGACTCCGACACAGACGCTCGACACCGTTGAAGACATTGTGACCCATAACGCTGTCAACATTCGCGGCATGCTACTCACTCTCAAGCTGCCCAATTGGAAGCTCGCTGCGGACCTCCCCATCTACTTGGATCGCATCCGAAACTGGGGCTTTCAATACGTCAGACCTCGACACCTGGCTTTCAATCGCCAGGAGATTTGCATCGCTGCCCTGAAAAACAAATCGATGCGCCGCTTCGGCTAGACCGAGCGAGTAATCGATGGCGCCAGTCACTTGGCCTGCGCCAAGATCTCGTTGACTACGCCAAGATCTCGTTGACAAGGCGGGGTTGTTCGATGCCGGTGAGCCGTTGGTCGAGACCGTTGCGACGGACAAAGAGCTGTTCGTGATTCAGGCCGAGGAGGTGGAGCAGAGTCGCGTGCCACTGGGTCACGCTGACTCGACCTTCGACGGCGGCAAAACCGAGTTCGTCTGTCTTGCCGTGCACGTAGCCGCGTTTCACTCCGCCGCCGGCAAGCCAAGTGCAAATTGCATTCTTGTTGTGGTCGCGACCCGCTTTGGCAGGGTTCTTGTCGGCCGGCAACTGGGCGATCGGAAGACGCCCCATCTCGCCGCCCCAGATCACCAGCGTGTCATCAAACAGGCCGCGTTGTTTCAAATCTTGGAGCAGAGCCGCGATCGGCTTGTCCGTTCGGTCACAGGCAGACTTGAGCGAACTGCCGATGTTGTTGTGGTTATCCCAAATCTGCGAATTGATATACAGCTGCACGAATCGGACTCCGCGTTCGATCAAACGCCTGGCGATCAGGCACCGCCGGCCGTACGACTCGGTTGTCTTCTCATGAATTCCGTACATCTCTATCGTCGATCTCGATTCCCCAGAGAGTTCGACAGCGTCACTCGCTTCTAATTGCATACGCGCGGCCAACTCGTAGGTCGCCATGCGGGCGGCGAGCCGCGGGTGACTGGGGCGAGAGTGGAGATGCAGCGAGTCGAGATCACGAATCAACTGCCGCTGCAAGTCGGTGACTCGACTTGGAACCTTGCCGGCCGACCTCAGATTCAACACGGGCGAGCCAGTTGCGCGAAAACGAGTCCCCTGAAAAGCGGGCGGCAGATACCCTGACGACCAGTTGTCGATCCCGTTCACCGGCAGGCCGAGTGGGTCTTCCAAAACAACATAGGCGGGCAGGTTGCGATTCTCCGAACCGAGCCCGTAAGCCACCCACGATCCGATCGTCGGGCGCCCAATGAACTCGCTGCCCGATTGGATTTTGTAAATCGCCGGCTCATGGGTGAGATTGGTCGTGTGCATGGATCGAATGAGCGTGACGTCATCGACGTGCTTGGCGAAATGGGGCATCGCCTCGGAGACATACATTCCGCTCTGGCCGTGTCGAGCAAACTTGAATGGGCTTCGCATCAAGGCGCCCGCGGCCTCCGGAAATTCAACCTCGCCCGCGATCTCGTCGAAATAGGGCTCGCCGTGCCGCCGCTCTAACTCAGCCTTGGGATCAAACAAGTCCATCTGGCTCGGGCCGCCGTTCATGAACAGGTGGATGACCGCTTTGGCTTTGGGCGGAAAGTGCGCGAGGCGGGCGCCGGTGTCATCCGCGACGCCTTGGGCGAAGACTTCGCTCTCGCTTTCCAGTTCAGAGAACGCTGCGGCCAGCAATCCGCCGGCGACGCCGCCAAGCAGTGATCGACGATCGCATGTTCGAGCAGTGTAACGATGTGGCGGTGGAAGCACTGGGTATCCTCTCTTGCAGTCGCCCTTACTTAGTTGCAGCTCGTGGAACTCGCGAAATCGGTGTCAGTCGATGTAGATGAACGCAGCCGAGTTCATCAAACTGTGACAGTAAGTCGCAAGCGCTTTGCGTTCGGCATTCTCAACAGATTCGACTCCGCTCTCCCGCCAAGCCGAGATAAAATCCCTGAACGCTCGACGTGAAACGGATTGCTCCCTTTCGGTCGGAGGCCGGCCAGCCACAAGCTCGAAAGCGCGTGCGAGCCGCATCTCCGGCTCGAACTCATTGCGAACGCGCCCCGCGAAGTGTTCCGCCAGTTGCTGTACGAGGCCATTGTTCATCAGGTGCAACGCCTGGGTCGCAACAAGCGACTCGCGGCGTTGAACGCAATTCGGACTCATCTGCGGAGAGTCGAAATTCTCCAGGATGGTTGGCATTTGGGTTCGTCGGTGCAGAACGTAGATGCTGCGACGCCAACTGCCATCGAGCGAGCTCGACACAGACAGCCCGGCCGCGGAGACCTCCACGCCGTCCGCCTTGCCGAAAGGCTGTTCGCGCAATCGTCCGCCGACAAACAGCAGCGAGTCTCTCACCATTTCGGCGCTCATCCGCCTCAACGGCATCCGCGAAAGCAAACGGCCTTCAAGGTCTTTTTCGATCGATTCACTCGAAGCCTGAGAAGTCTGTGAGTAGGCTCGGGACAAGGCAATTCGCCGATGGAGCTTCTTCAAGCTCCAATCGTCTCGCATGAACTGAACCGAAAGCGAGTCGAGCAATTGGGGGTGCGTAGGCAAATCACCCGCCAGACCAAAGTTTCCCAGCGTGCCGACAAGGCCGCGTCCGAAGTGGGCCGCCCAGATTCTGTTGACGATCACACGCGCCGTGAGCGGGTGCGAGTCCTGCGTGAGCCAATTCGCTAAGGCCAGACGTCGACCAGTTGTTCGTACGCTTCCAAATGTTTGAGCCTCGATGGCGAACGGGTTGGCTGCCGAGACAAGCACCGGCGGCACGGCCGGCTGGACGAACGGCCCGGGCTTCAAGTAATCGCCCCTGCGCAGTAGATAGGTCGGCGACGGCTGGCCGCGAGACCAAAGAGCTCGAACTCGCCACGGCGACAGTTTCCGCTTCTCCAATGCCTTAATTCGAGCCAACTTCGCCTTGGCTTGCTTGGCCTTGTCTTGCTTCGCCTTGTCTTGCTTCGCCTTGTCTTGCTTCGCCTTGTCTT
>CAZWOU010000008.1:54486-77687 GCA_964635375.1 uncultured Pirellulaceae bacterium
GCCTTGTCTTGCTTCGCCTTGTCTTGCTTCGCCTTGTCTTGCTTCGCCTTGTCTTTCTCTTCCGGTCGGCCCGCCTCGGACGAGTGATGGACTGCGTTCAGTTCGTCGATCGTCGCCTGCACCGTAGCGTTGTGCTGATCCAGTTGGTCTCGGCTGCCTGAGGGCATCAGCGTCAGCTTGCGATCCTCCGGCATCAGCCAGTCGTGCTCATCGTAGGCGTCTTTCAAGAGTGCCGACAATCCGTAGTAATCGGTCAGCGAAATAGGATCCGACTTGTGCGAATGGCAGCGGGCGCAGTGCAAAGTGAGGCCCATTACGGCCGACCCCAGAATCTGGATCTCGTCGGCCACAAGCTCCAAGCGGTCAGGGACAAAATTTGTGATGCCGGCAAACGTGCGGTCGGGTGCAGTTCGCAAGAAACCAGTCGCGACCAAATTGTCAAAAATCTCCTCGGTGACCGACGCGGGATCGCGGTAGTCACTCAGCTCATCGCCTGCGATTTGCTCAAGCAAGAAACGCCGGTAGCTCTTGTCCTGGTTGAACGAACGAATCACGTAGTCGCGATAGCGAAACATATCCTCGCGAATTCGATCCTCATTTTGCGACCCCTCTGAGTCGGCGTAGCCGGCCGCATCGAGCCACACTTGGGCCCATCGTTCGCCATACCGAGGCGACGCGAGCAGGCGGTCGACAACTTGCTCGCGCGCGGTGGGTGAATCGTCCGCGAGAAAGCTCGCCGCGTCCTCCGGCGACGGGGGAAGCCCAGTGAGGTCGAGCGTCACGCGTCGAAACCAAACTAATGGACGGGCTGGAGGTGAGAAAGAGAGTCCTTTCTTCTCCAGCGCGGCGAGCAGAAACGAGTCGATGATCGAGTCGGCTCGGGCGGCGTCTCGGATCGCTGGCGAAGGCTCCAACCGCGGTGTTTGAAACGCCCAGTGGTCGCTCGAGGGTTTGTCGCTCTCGTCTCTTGACGACTCGGCCCGCAAGGCGCCCTGCTCGATCCACATCTTGAGGCGACGTAACTCGGCGTCAGCCATCGGCTTGACGCTGACTTTAACAAGCTGGCGTCGAGGAGGCATGTCGCCCGCTTCAATCCGCTTGACGAGCAGACTCGCCTCAGGCTTTCCGGGCACAATAGCCGTTCCCGACTTGCCGCCTCGCAGCATCGATTCTCGAGTTCGCAGGTCCAGCTCAGCCTCTCGCCGGCGCCCGCCGTGGCAGACCGCGCAGCGGAGAAGCATCAGCGGTATCACATCGTGTTGATCCAGTCGCCGCCCGTGGCCCGCTTGGCGAAACTTGGCTCCCGATTCGAGCCAGGCTCTTAGCCCATCCCGTTCGCGCGTGCTCAGCTGAGGCGATTTATCCGGCGGCATATCCCCATCGACGATGCGTTGCCAAAGCGAACTCTCTCGCCAATCCCTGGCGTCGAGCACCGCCCCCGATTCGCCTCCTTCGATCACTCCGCGCGGCGATGTCAAATCTAGCTCGCCTTCCGACTTCACCGGACCGTGGCAAGCGGAGCACCTCGCCTTGAGGATCGCCGCCGCCTTTGACTCGAAATAGTGATCTGGATCTTCGGCGCCGCCCATTGCCAGCGAAGCGGGCAAGGCAACTGCGATCGCGATTGAAACGCGTGCCGCCAGGATCAACTGCGATTGTCCGATGCGCCTTGGCTGACCGCGATGGATGATGAACATGGCGCCACAAAACTAAATGCCAGTACGTTGAAACTCAGATGAAGCGGTGACGACGCCGATGAGGCAACCGAGCGACGGATAGAACAAAGCGGTGGCAACGAAACCGCCGGTGCTCAGCGCATCGGTCAGGTAGGCGGAAATCACCATGAACAATGTCGCCAATACGGCGCCGGTAATAGCCGACCACATCAAGTTGCTTGTCCTCATCGCATACAAGCTCGCGAATTGAGCGACGACGCCTATGAGCAAACCGGCGCCGTAATGCCCCATCGAACGGACGGCGGCGCAGTAGGCGCTTAGCGCGGTGAGGACGCAGAACAATTCCCATAGCGAGTACTGAACCTGCCTCTCCTGGGCAGTGTCGCGGATCATCATCAACTCCCCGTTTCTTCAAGAGTGTTCTGCAATGCTCTCTCAATAACCGCCGAAGTTGAGGCTAGCTAATCAATCCTCTGACGACATCACCGTGGACATCAGTAAGTCGGTAATCGCGGCCTTGAAAGCGGAAGGTCAGGCGCAAGTGATCAAAGCCGAGCAAGTGCATGATGGTTGCTTGCAAGTCGTGCACATGTACTTTGTTCTCAGCGACCTGGAAACCAAGTTCATCGGACGCGCCGTATTCGCCGGGCTTGCAGCCGCCGCCGGCCATGACCATCGTGTAGCAATCGGGAAAGTGGTCGCGGCCAAGCACTTTGCTTTTCGCGGTGCGACCTTCTCTAAACGGCGTGCGGCCGAATTCCCCTCCCCAGACAACGAGCGTGTCATCTAGCAAGTCGCGTTGCCTTAGATCAGCAATCAGCGCTGCGAACGCTTGGTCCATCGGCTTGCATCGATCGGTAAGCCCTTGGCGAATTCCGCGGCTGGCGTTCGTGCCGTGGAAATCCCATCCCCAATCAAAGAGTTGCACAAACCGCACGTCCCGTTCCACTAATCGCCGAGCGAGCAGGCAATTGTTGGCGAAGCTCGCCGCGCCAGGACTTGCGCCGTACGCTTCAATCGTCTGTTTGCTCTCTCGGCCAATGTCCATCGCTTCCGGCGCGGACATCTGCATTCGGTATGTGAGCTCATACTGCTCAATACGAGTCGCAGTTTCAGGATCGTCGCCCGAACGCAATTCGTTCAGCTCGCGCAATGCATCAAGTGTCGCTCGCCGCAGTGCGCGGTCCATTCCTTTAGGGTTGGAAAGATAGAGCACCGGGTCGCCTTTCGATCGGCACTGCACGCCTTGAAAGATCGAGGGCAAGAACCCGCTTCCCCAACAGTCCTTGCCGCCGCTCGGGCTGACGCCGCCTGATATGAGCACGACAAAACCAGGGAGGTTTGCGTTCTCCGTACCCAGACCATAGGTAGCCCAAGCTCCCATCGAGGGCCGGCCTTGTCGCGACGAGCCTGTGTAGAGCAGCAGTTGAGCCGGCGCATGGTTGAATTGGTCCGTGGTCATTGACTTGATGACCGTCAGTTCGTCAGCCACCTTGGCCAACTGGGGCAACGCATCGGAAACCCAGAGGCCGTTCTTTCCGGCCTGCTTGAAGGTTCGCGGCGTACCGAGCAGCGTGGGCCGAGCCGAAGTGAAAGCGAACCGTTTGCCGTCGTAGTATTCATCGGGGCAATCGTCCCCATCGCGTTTCACCAACTCTGGCTTGTAGTCGAGCAGGTCCAAATGCGGCGGCGACCCAGCCATGTGCAAGTAGATCACTCGCTTCGCCTTGGCCGGGAAATGAGGCTGCTTGGCCGCCAAGGGTGATTTCTTCGGCGCGGCCATGGCTGACGACTCGCCCATGGCGGCTAACGCGAGCGCGCCGATGCCGAGTTGTCCTTGCTGCAAGAATTGACGGCGAGTCACCCCCAACAATTGCTGTTGAAGCTCACTTCGGGTTCGCTCTTGTTCGTTCATGATTCGCTCTCATTACGCTCATTATTCTCGCGGCCTGCTATTGCTTGACCAGCATTTCGTCCAGGTTAAGCAGCACGTTGGCGACAGTGGTCCAGGCTGCCAACCTAGCGTAGCCGATCTCGACTTGCTTTCCTTCAAGCGGCCCCAAAGGTTCCGTCGCCAGTTGCTTGGCTCGTTCGGGCGCCGCCTCAAAAATCTCGACCGCGCGGTGGAACAGTGCGGTTAACTTCTCGACTTCAGCTGCCTTGGGTGAGCGGCTTGTGCAGAGCCGAAAACCGTAGGCGGCTCGCTCGACGTCCGTTCCTGTGTGGGTTGCCATGCGTCTCGCGAGAGCCTGAGCCGCCTCGACGTAGGCGGGGTCGTTCAACGTGACGAGCGCCTGCAGTGGAGTATTGGTTCGCCCGCGACGAATCGTGCAGACGTTTCGCGTGGGCGCGTCGAAGGTGGCCATGGATGGGTAGGGAAGACTTCGCCGCCATGAAGTGTAGAGAGCTCGGCGATGCCGGTCTTCGCCGGGGCTCGTCTCCCAATCAGTCGATCCTCCGAAGGCCGCCTTTAGCCCAAGCTTCGGCCGCAACGGGCGGACCGACGGGCCATGCATCTTCTTGCTCAGCAGCCCGGCGACACTCAGCGCCTGATCGCGAACCATCTCAGCGGACAGGCGAAACCGAGGCCCACGAGCCAAAAGGCGATTCTCAGGATCCCGTTCAATCAGTGCGGGTGACGCGAACGACGATTGGCGGTAGGTCGACGAACTGACAATCAGCCTCAACAGCTGCTTGACATCCCAGTCTCTGTCCATCAATTCCACTGCCAGAAAGTCGAGCAAACCTGGGTGCGAAGGCAAGTCGCCTTGGGACCCAAACTCTTCGCTCGTAGCAACAAGTCCAACCCCGAAGATCTGCTCCCAATACCGGTTGACGACAACTCGAGCGGTAAGCGGATTCTTCTTGTCGACAAGCCAGCGGGCGAAACCCAATCGGTTCATCGGGGCATTCTTGGGGTAGGCGTGAAACGCGGTGGGCGTGCCTTCATTGACAACATCCGTCGTCACCATGAAGTTGCCGCGGATCTGAATCTTCGTCGTGCGACGCTTGCCTTTCGCCAGTTCCGTCATCACCGGCGTTGTCGTCGCCTTGATCGCCGCCTTTCGCTTCTCAATCGCCGCGATCTCATCGATCAAAGCCTTCGAGGGCTTGTCGATCGATCGGTAGAAATCGAGCATCGCTTTGTTCTGTATCGAAGTGCGATTGTCGGCGACAACATTCAGGGCATCGCTGACCGCGTTGGGCAGCAGGTAAATCGGTCGGGGCGTAGAAGAGACGGAGAGTCTGAATCGTCCCAACAAGCTTCCTTCCCCATAATTCTGCTTGAGCAAGACAACGAGCTTGCCGTCAGCATCGAATTTAATCGGCGAGTCGAGCACAAATGCGGCGGCGTTGGCTTTGCCGGTCTCGCCGCCAACCGCCCAGCCCCATTTGGCGCCCTTGGCGTCGCGGTCGATGGAGGACGAGGCGTGCCAGGCGGCGTAGGGATTGCCACCGCTCGTAGCTTGCGCGTACGACTGCGAGGCGGCTACGAAGTCAACGCCGGAAAGGCCGTCAAGCGAAGCTGTGTGCTCTCGCTTCGGCGCCTTCGCGTTGGTTTGAGTCCAGACGATGTTTCGATCCGAATCCAAGAGGGAGACGACGAACCCATCGAGTCGGGACTGCAGATTGTTGTCCGTGCGATTCCAGATATCGATGCGATCCACGTCCGCATCCCGCCCAAGGTCCAATTCCCACCAGGGAGACTTGTCACCCGTCGCCGTGTGGCTGACGCTCTTGGCCTCGTAGTCGCCGTCGGTATTGCCGTCAATGGCCAAGCTCGCCAGTCCGTCAAAACCGGTTGTCGACTGTTTGGCTTTCCCCTTCGCAGCGAGATTTTCAGCACCCGAGAAGACTTGAACTTCAGCCATATGGAGGAAGCGATTCAGACCAGGAAGAGCGATTCGCACAAATCGGCCGCGGCGCGATTGCCCATCACCGGGTCCAGCCGACAAGACAATTTCGCTGAGTACAAAGTTGCCGCCTTCCGCGCGTCCCGGTCCGCCGCTCGGCAGGGGCTTGGCGGAATCAGACGCCGCTGGCAGAACCTCCAAACGCAGGGCCGAGATGGGTTGGCCGTCCGCGGCAAATTCCAATCGGTATGTGTCTTTATCCGCTCGGACACCGCTCGCGTGCACTCGATGCTCGTCGTCGATCTCAAAGTCCGCGCCGGCTGACGACGAGACGCGGAGCGGTTTGATCGAACGCCATTTGGCCCGCTTGAAACGCTTCTCCCAATCCGCCAACCGCTGTTGAACAACTTCCGTCGGCGGCGTCAGCTTGAGTTTCAAGCCGTCGATCATCTCTTGCAGTTTCGCCCGCTGCTGTTCTTGTTCTTCGCTAAAGACTCGCAGCAGAGGAGATTCATCCGCCCGGTCCGCGTCGGCTGTGTTGTTGAAGAAGGCGTAAATGCGGAAGAAGTCTTTCTGTGACAGGGGATCATACTTGTGGTTGTGGCATTGGGCGCAGCGAATCGTCGCGCCCATCCAAACTTGCATCGTGGTGTTGACGCGGTCGATGATGGCGACGTTGCGGAATTCTTCATCGCTTGTGCCGCCTTCGCTGTTGGTCAGCGTATTGCGGTGAAACGCGGTCGCGATTTGCTGCGCAGGCGTCGAGTTCTCTAGCAGATCGCCGGCGAGTTGTTCGATGGTGAATTGATCAAAAGGCATGTTGTTGTTGATCGCCTTGATGACCCAATCGCGGTACATCCAGATCGAACGTGGCGGATCATTCGCGTAACCGGCGGAATCAGCGTAGCGCGCCAAGTCCAACCACATCGAAGCCCAGCGCTCTCCGAAAGCAGGCGATGCGAGCAGCCTGGTCACCAGTTTCTCGTAGGCTTTCGGATCACGGTCTTCGACGAACTGGGCGACTTGCTCCGGAGTCGGCGGTATGCCGGTCAAGTCCAAGGCCAGACGACGAATCAGAGTATGCCGATCGGCTTCCGGGGCCATTGGCAGCTGAGCCCTAGCCAGACGTTTGAGTACATACTGGTCGACGGCATTTCGCACTCGGGCTTGATTCGCCACTTCGGGAGGATCGCGACGAACTGGCGGATCGTACGACCAGTGGTTCGAATAATGGGCGCCTTGCTCGATCCACAACCTCAGCGTTTCAGCTTCACTCTTTGACAGCGGCTCACCGTTCTCCTCGGGCGGCATCCGCTCATCACCTTCGGCCGTGAGGCGCAACAGCAAGTGACTCTCCTTCGGTTTGCCGGGGACAACCGCCCGGTTGCCATCTCGATCGGCGCCGGCGCTCTCTAGTTTGTCGAGACGAAGATCAGCCTCCCTAGTATCTTCATCCGGGCCGTGACAAATGAGACATCGATTAGAGAGAATCGGTCGGACATCTCGGTTGAAGTCAATCTCGGCCGCAAGCGAAGGGCTAGTCAGCACGCCGAGCGCGACGCCCAGCGCGGTTCGGATCAGGCACTGAGGCGCATTTCGATGAGGCAATCGCATCATGGGGCTCTTCGGGAAAGCGGGCGGCATGCGGCAGAGGCGGGTCTGAATATCGTACACCGAAAGTGCATGGGAAATCGAGTCTTTGTGCATTGCGGCATCCAGGATCGCTCCGCCGCCGCCTTCCCAATACAAAGTCTGCCAAGAAAAAGTAGCCGCCGAGCTACCCGAAGGCCACCCGGCGGCTGAGCGGATGTCCCCACAAGGGGACCGGTATTGAACCACGTCAGCGCCGCCTTGTTCCGCGGCTGGCCTCCTGATTCTTCGCCTTTTTTGTGAATCCCCGCCCCTACTCGGCGCCCGCCTTGCCGATGCAGTAAAGCGTGGTTGTCGAGCGGATAAAGATCTGGCCGTCCAGCAACACTGGTGTGGCGACAGTGAATTCACCGTCGAGCGTATTCGAGGCGAGCAGTTTGGCCTCATCGCCCATGTCAGCGACGACGAAGGTCTCGCCATCCTCGCGAGTCAGGTAGATTCGATCCCCTGCCAAGACAGGCGAACTGCTGTAGCCGCTGCGGGTCTTCGGCACCTTAATCGTCCAAATCTGCTTCCCGGTCTTTGCATCCAAACAGAACAGTTGTCCTTTGTCCTTGCACACGAATACACGACCCGCTTTTGCGGCGGGCGTAGGGACATCCGCAGAGGGGCCAGTGAGCGTCCACGCCACATGAGACTTGGTCACGTCGCCCTCGCCGCCCATGCGAATCGACGTCAAAGTCCCTCCCCTCGCATAGGGCGCGACCACGGTTCCATCAATTGTCACGGGGGAGGCAATCGAGCGATAGTATTTGTGTGAGGTCGGGTTGAGCCCGCCAACGCGCCAAACTTCCTTGCCGTCTTCTGCATTGTGCAGCGTAACGTGATCGGCGCCGAGCACGATCAATCGTTGACGCCCGTCCACCGTGACGACCAACGGAGTTGAGTAGCTTTGCGCGGCCTCCTCGGGCGCGTCGAGCATGCGATCTTGCTTCCAAGCCAGCTCACCGGTCTGTTTATCGAAAGCCGCCAAGTAGGATGGGCCGCTCTGCATGCAGGCGACGACAACGTGGTTCTTCGTCAGCACGGGCGAAGTGCCGAGGTCCCACCAAAGCGTATCTTTGTCGATCTCTTTCTGTAGGTTCTTGGACCAGACAAGCTGGCCGTCAAAACCGACACAGGCCAAGTCACCGCTCTTGAAGTATGCATAGACGTTCTTCCCGTCCGTTGCCGGCGAAGGGTTGCTTCCGGTGGCTTTCTTGTGCTTGCCGGGTCGTTCCTTGCCAAGTCGCAGCGACCATTTGCTGACGCCGTCGGCACGATTGAAACAATGCAGCATGTTGCTGCCCTCCCCGTCCCCGCTCGTGATGAACAGATGGTCGTTCCAAATCGCTGGAGTCGAACTGCCCTCGCCGGGCAGCTTGACTTTCCAGGCAATGTTCTTGTCCGCGCTCCACTCAAGCGGGTAGTCCGATCCGCGAGCGACGCCGTCGTAATTTGGACCCCGCCAATTCGGCCAATTGTCCGCCCAGACATTCGCCGGCGCAAGAACCGCCAAGAACAACGCACATCGAAACAACATATTTCACCGCTCCCATAATTGGTTCATTCAAGCGAGTCCCTGAGCCTGGCCTCGCTGCGAGGTCAACCGGCCCAATACAAAGACGTTCGCCAGCGCAAGGACGATCCCAGTATAGCTGGTCCTCGCGTGGCGGGGGCCAATGGCGACTTGGCAGGCATCTCGTTCCGTCGTCTGCATCCGGAAAAGTGGAGGATAATTCTCCACTTCCATCGTGGCCATTTGACACGGTTGGAACTGGTCACCTACCATCAAACGTCTCAGATTCCGACTCCTGTACGCGAGCCCAACATGCATCACCGCCGTAATATCCTCTTGTGGTTCTCCGCCTCTCTCATTCTGGGCGGCGTCAGACTTGTGGCGGCGGAAGTCAGCCAGCAGCCACCGGCGCGCCAGCCGTCGATCGTCGTTGGTGCAAAGTCCGCGCAGGAAGAAGCTGCCCAAACCAGCCCCGCAACTGCGGCCGCAAGCAAGAGTCAACTGATCGGCAAAGGGCCGCAAGTTCAGTGGATCTGGGGGCCCAAACCCAAGCAGCAATCGTATTTTCTCCGCAAGGAGTTCGAGGCCCAGTCGGATTCCGCAGTCTTAATCGCAACCTGCGACAACCAGATGACGGTCTGGCTCAACGGAACCGAGGTAGCGAAGAGTACAAGTTGGGAGCGGCCGGTCCTGGTCGACGTCAGCAAGGCCATTAAGCGAGGCAAGAACACGCTATTGGTCGAAGCGGGCAATCAGGGAGGCGTGGCGGGGTTCGCTCTCAAACTCGTCGCGGGCTCGACCTATGTGGTGAGCGACGCCTCTTGGTCCTCCGCCAACTTGAAGGACTCGGCCAATTGGGGCGAGACCGTGAAACTGGCCAGCATGGGTGCGAGCCCATGGGGTGACGTCTTTCGATCCCCGAAACAGTCGCTGCCTTCATCCACACCGAGAAACGTGTTTCAGTTGCAAGCCGGATTCCAGGTCGATCTGCTCTATACAGTGCCTCGTGATCAACAGGGATCCTGGGTCTCAATGGCCTTCGATAACAAAGGCCGCATCATCGCGTCCGACCAAGGCGGTAAGGGACTCTATCGAATAACGCCAAGCAAGCTCGGCACGGACGAGCCGACGCGAGTCGAGAAACTTGACGTGGCGATCACATCGGCCCATGGGCTGCTCTACGCATTTGAGAGTCTGTATGTCTCGGTCAACGGCGGGCCGGGAAGCGGGCTTTATCGTCTTCGCGACACCAACGGCGACGATCAGTACGATGAGCGTAACAAGCTGATGGCGTTGCGCGGCGGCGGTGAGCACGGCCCGCATGCGGTCCGACTCTCGCCCGATGGCAAGTCGTTGTACGTCATTGCCGGCAATCACACCGACCCCCCCAAGTACAACGCCAAGCGTTTGGCGGGCCGTTGGGATGAAGACCTGTTGCTCCCGCGCCAATGGGACGCCCGCGGTCACGCCCGCGGCAAACTTGCGCCCGGCGGTTGGATCGCCAAGACGGACCCGGAGGGCAAGCAGTGGGAGATCATCAGCATTGGCTACCGGAACCCCTACGACATGGACTTCAACGTCGATGGCGAGCTGTTCGCCTACGACGCCGATATGGAATGGGACATGGGATCGCCTTGGTACCGTCCCACGCGTGTGGTTCATGCGACCAGCGGAAGCGAGTTCGGCTGGCGGAGCGGCACGGGAAAATGGCCGACCTATTTCGTCGATAGCTTGCCGCCCACCGTTGAGATCGGTCCCGGTTCTCCAGTGGGCGCTACGTTTGGGTACGGCGCCAAGTTTCCCGCGAAGTACCAGCGCGCGCTCTATATACTCGACTGGACCTTCGGCACGATCTACGCCATCCACATGACGCCCCAAGGCGCCTCCTACGTCGGACAGAAAGAAGAGTTTCTTTCGCGAACGCCGTTGCCCTTGACCGACGCCGACGTGGGTCCGGACGGCGCGTTGTACTTCACCGTGGGCGGCCGCAACACCCAATCGGCACTGTATCGCGTTACCTACAGCGGTGACGAACCGACAACGCCGGCCGTGGAGCCGGATAGCCAATTCGCGTCGCTTCGAGCATCGAGGCGGCTACTTGAGACGTATCACCGCCAAGATGCGGAAGGCGCGAAGGCAATCCCGCTGGCCCTGGAACACCTTCATAATCAGGATCGACACATAAGATATGCGGCGCGAACCGCACTGGAACACCAAGATGTTGCAACGTGGCGAGACCAGGTGCTAGATCTGCAGGACGCAAAGGCTTTGATCACCGGCTGTGTCGCCTTGGCTAGGAGCGGAGTCGAAGCGGATCAACCGCTCGCGCTCGAGGCGCTGGCCAGGATCAGCTTTGGCGGTCTCACTGAGACTCAACAGCTGGAATTGCTGCGTGCCTACGCATTGGTGTTCATTCGACTGAAACCAGCCGACCGAGAAACCTCGTCAACGCTGGTGAAGAGCTTGGCGCCTCATTACCCGGCCAAGAGCAATCGGGTAAATCGCGAACTCAGTCGATTGTTGGTCTATTTGAATTCGCCGACCGTCGTTGGCAAGACATTGGAACTGATGCATGGCGAGAAGACGAAACATGACAGTTCGATTCCCGAGTTGCTTTCCCGCAATCCAGGTTACGGCGGCACGATCGCTCAGATGTTGGCAAACATGCCCGACCTGCAGAAGCTTCACTACGCGTTCATGCTTCGCAATATGAAGTTTGGGTGGACGTTGGAGGAGCGCCGCAGCTATTTCGCCTGGCTCGCAAAGGAGCGTTCACTCAAGGGAGGCGCCAGCTATCAGGGGTTCATCGACAACATTCAAAAAGACGCTCTGGCCAACGCAACGGAAAACGAGCGGACTGCACTTGCCGCCAGCGAGGCGCCGAAGCCCCCTGCGGAAGCTGATCTGCCCAAACCCATCGGACCCGGCAGAAAATGGACGACCGATGAGATCGTCTCGCTGGCTTCGAATTCGCTTCACGGCCGAGATTATCAAGCGGGGCGTCGAGCGTTCGCGGCCGCCAAGTGCATTTCCTGCCACCGATTCGCGGGCGAAGGCGGCGCCACGGGCCCCGATCTAACCAACACGGCGGGGCGGTTCAGCATCCGCGACGTCAGCGAATCGGTTGTCAGGCCGAGTCGGGTGATCTCGGACCAGTATCGAGCCATGGCGATCATCACCGATGGCGGCAAATCGTATGTCGGCCGCGTGATTTCCTCCGACGACAAGACGATCACGATCATGGCCGATCCCGTCGATGCCACAAAAATCGTCGTCATCGACCGAGATGAAATCGAATCCATGCAGCCGTCTCGCGTTTCGCTGATGCCGTCGGAAACGTTCGACCAACTCAACGAAGATGAGGTGTTGGATTTGCTTGCCTACCTGGTCTCTCGGGGCGACCCGAACTCGAGGGAGTTCCAGGGAAATTAGCCCATACTGGAATGAAGCCCCAAGGCTGAATTTCCCCCGCTCGATGATTCCCCCCTCCGCCACGGAGTTCTCATGGCGACGTTCTTGGCTCAAGGTTCAACAACGACATCCTACACCGACGAGGAGCTTGCCGGCTGCTTGAAATCGGTCTTGGAGCGGCTCGGTCGAAGAGAACGCGTGCTGGCGATTCCTCCCGATTTCACTCGGTACAACAGTCGAGCTGGCGTGCTGGCATGTGCGGCCTACGAGCATTTCGGAGAAAACCTGGTCGATGTCATGCCCGCATTGGGAACGCATTTCCCCATGGAGTCGTGGCAGATTGAGAAGATGTTTCCAGGCGTTCCGGCGTCGTTGATTCGCGAACATCGGTGGCGAGACGACGTGGTCACCATTGGCGAGGTGTCGGCTGAGTTTGTCTCGCGTGTTACGGACGGGATCTGGGACAAGGCCTGGCCCGCTCAGCTGAACAAGCTGGTTTGGGACGGCGGCCACGATCTGATCATGTCGATTGGGCAAGTCGTTCCCCACGAAGTCATCGGCATAGCCAACTACAATAAGAACATCTTTGTGGGGACCGGCGGTTCTCAGGGAATCAACGAGAGTCACTTCATCGGCGCGGCGTATGGCATGGAGCGAATGATGGGCAAAGCGGACACCCCTCTTCGCCAAATCCTCAATCGAGCGCAAGATGATTTCTGCCAACACTTGCCGTTGCTCTACGTGCTGACCGTGGTCGGCCAGGACGACGACGGCAACTTGGCGACGCGGGGCCTGTTCATCGGCGACGATCATGATTGTTTTGAACGTGCGGCCGAGTTGGCTGTCGAGGTGAACTTCACCAAACTGCCGGAGCCATTGGAGCGAGTGGTTGTCTACTTGGATCCGGAGGAGTTTCACAGCACATGGCTTGGCAACAAGGCGGTCTATCGGACGCGGATGGCCATTGCGGATGGAGGCGAGTTGACAGTGGTTGCCCCAGGCGTGAAGACTTTTGGCGAAGACCCTCAAATTGACGCGTTGATCCGCAAGTACGGTTATCGAACGACGCCGGAGGTGATGGCGTTCATGGAAGGCAACGAGGACCTCCGCGCCAATCTCTCGGCCGCTGCCCACTTGATTCACGGCTCATCCGAAAACCGCTTTACGATCCGTTACTGCCCAGGTCACTTGACTCGTGAAGAAATTGAGGGAGTCGGCTACGAATACGCGAGTCCGGCGCCGATGCTCGAGCGTTACCCGTCGGCCAGCTTGCGCGACGGCTGGAACACGGATGTTGACGGCCAGCGGTTCTATTACATCAGCAATCCAGCGCTGGGCCTTTGGGCTTGGGATCGCAAACTCTAGCGATGCTCATGGATGCGGTCCGTGATGGCTGGCATCCGAGCGGTACGCTATTGGGCTGGCCAGCGAATTTTCATACGACGGAGAAGATTGGAATTGAACGAGACCGCGTCAAAGGGCGCCAAGGCGCCGAAGGGTAACCGCCGTCAAGCCGGCATGGTGTTCATTTTGATCACCCTGTTCATTGACATCCTTGGGATTGGCATCGTCATTCCCGTGCTCCCCGAGTTGGTCAAGGAATTCGTAGGGAATGATACGTCGCATGCGGGAATCTATGTTGGCGTTATCGGCGCGTCGTACGCCTTGATGCAGTTTCTATTCGCGCCGGTGATGGGCGCGCTGTCGGACCGGTTCGGCCGGCGGCCCGTACTCCTGGCCGCATTGTTTGGGTTGGGCGTCGACTATTTGATCCAAGGATTCGCGCCCAGCATCGCTTGGCTGTTCGTCGGGCGAATCCTGGCTGGCGTGATGGGGGCTAGTTTTACGACGGCGAACGCCTATATCGCCGATGTCTCCACGCCAGAAAACCGAGCTCGAAATTTCGGCCTGGTGGGTGTCATGTTTGGTCTCGGATTTACCCTAGGTCCAACGCTTGGCGGTCTTCTAGGCGCATACTACTTGCGGATGCCATTCTTCGTTTCCGCCGGCCTGGCGTTGACCAATTGGCTGTACGGCTACTTCATCCTGCCTGAGTCGCTCCCTATCGATCAGCGCAGCGATATTTCCTTGGCCAAGATGAATCCACTCGGCACGCTCGAACGGTTGCGAGCCTACCCCATCATTTCTGGCTTGGCGGCGGCGTTTGTCTGCATTTCGCTGGCTCAGCGAGGCCTGGAAAGCGTATGGGTGCTCTTTACAGGATCCCGTTTCGGCTGGGACAGACAAACGATTGGACTGACCCTCGGCCTCGTCGGGCTCACTGCCGCGATCGTGCAAGGGGGACTCGTGCGGCCGTGCATTCGCCGATTTGGCGAGCGTCGCACGGTGATCTTCGGCCTTTCGGTTTCCGCCATTACGTTTCTCGGCTATGGCTTGGCTTCCGAAGGCTGGATGTTACTAGGCTGGATCGTGTTCGGAGCATTAGGGGGCGTCGCCGGGCCCGCAATTCAGAGCATAGTGGCAGGATCCGTTCCGCCATCCGAGCAAGGTAAGATTCAAGGGGCGATTGCCTCACTCATAAGTCTCACCAACATCACCGCGCCACTCGTGTTCACGACTTTTCTGTTCAGTTACTTCACGTCGAAACACGCGCCGATCCAACTTCCCGGCATTCCTTTTCTAATCGGATCTGTGCTCCTCGTCACGGCTTTACTGATCGTCATACGCGTATTCAAGCTCATACCAGAATCCGCCGTCTCGAAACCCCCGCCCTAGCCGCCTCTTCTAAAACCACAACACGACATCGGGAGGCCCGAAGGGTCGTCTTTATGTGAGCCCGGGGTAGAGCTTCCCGCGGCGTTCGCCGCGAAGCGCCGCCCTGGGCTGACACAGGGCCGACCCTTCGGGCCTGAGGAACCTTAAGGAACGGTGAGGTCTTCGTTCAGGGCGGATCCTGGAGGCGAGGCCGCGGGCATGTGGCTACCCAGCCTTGCCCTCGAGGGCTCGCATGGCGTTGTTGTAGAAGACATCTTCAAGCGCCGCAGGGTCCTTGATGAGACGGCGAAGAAGCGATTGTAGCCGCGTGTTGTAGCAGACGCCTTTGAAGGCCTTTCCGCGTCCGTCAAAGCAAGGACAATCGCTGCCAAACAGAACTTGCTTGCGATTTCTTTGCAGGAAGCCGGCGGTGAAGTCTTCGTCTCGAGACAGCGCGCCGAAACCGCTGCCAGCAGACATATCCGCATACAGATTCGGGTAGTCGCCCATCAGTTTGTCGAGCAGACCGCCCGCTTTGACAGGGCCTTTTGGATAGAGCGACTCGGGAACGTCGGCGCTGATGTTGGCCCACCACGTCTGGGCGTGACCGATGATGCGAACACGCTTGTACCGCTTCAGGTACGTCTCCAGGTGTTCGGCCAATCCTTGGTTGTACCCTCTTGCGCCGTCTTGAAAGTGAATCGTGATCGGCCAGTTCAAGTCGTCGCAAAGCGCGATCACGCGTTCCACTCGCCGGTCGTTTAGGGGCAGATGTTCTTTCTGCTCCCCAACGCCTCGGCAACCGAGCAAATGATATGCTCGAATGCGCTGCAACACATCGTCCTTACGAATGTCGGTCTGGCAAAAAGGAATGATGCGGTCCGGGTATTTGTGGAACGCGTGCAGCACCGTTTCACTCCGCAGCACGACTCCTCCTTCGCCCGTTTCGAGCGGCAGCACGAAGGCCTTCTTTGTGCCGGTCGCATCCATGTGCTTGATCGTGTCCTCGATCGTTCGCTTGAAGTGATTTATGTGCAAGTGACAATCAAGCAACGGCGTCGCGTCGTCTTTCTCCTGTCCGTTCGCGAGCAAAGGCGCAGTCAGGCAACTCGCAACGGCGCCCGACGCGATAGCCGCGGTTTCGATGAACTTTCGGCGGGACGGATTTCGGCTTGTGCTCATGGGTTCCCTCGCAACATTAGAAAAGGCAATCGTCCGCATAGCATAACGCGACGCGTAAGGCGGCGCCAAAAACATCACGGCAATTGTTTGCGGACTGACTCACAGGCGATATGATGCAGCACGTACGAGACAGGACTCGGCCGCCAGGAAGATCGCGGCCATCCCACCTTTCGCTCGCCCCATCATCGACTCAAGAGGCGCCAACTGACGAATTTTCGCTGCTTCTCACTGCTATTCGCACTATCGCTGGGACAAGATCTTTGAAGTGGACCAACCTGCGGCCCGCGATTACGAACTTCGGCGAATCGGCAACTGAGGAAAGTCGAGCCGAGTGGAGCTTGCGATGACGGGGCAGCCGATTCGGCGAAGTTGCTTGCGTTGTGCGGCGATTCTAGGTTACAAACCTCGCATTCATTTTTTCAGCATCGCGTAGCAGGCAATCGCCACAGCACGCATGGCCGAGGGAGAAACGCTGGCGGCTCGACTCGGTCCGCCAGCATCGCAGTCAGGACGAAATGACCATCGACTTTACGCCGTCTTGGCAAACAATCGAGACTCCGTGCCTGTTGCAGCCAGGCGACATACACCTCTGGTCCGTGCCGCTCGAGATTTCCGCTGACAACCAAGAGATCCTCTTCGGCCTCTTGGCGGAGGATGAGCGTCGTCGAGCCAGACGCTATTTGTTCGATGACGATCGGCGGCGTTTTATTGCCTGCCGCGGGCGGCTGAGGCGGATCTTGGCTGGGTACTTGGGCAAACAGCCTCGACAGGTTGCATTTCAATACACAGGTCTCGGCAAGCCGGCATTGGACGACGCGAGCAACGCATCGCCGCCGTTGTTCTTCAACGTTTCGCATTCCGGTGAACTGGCCCTCGTAGCGATTACGCACGAGGGCGAGTTGGGCGCGGATGTTGAACGCCAACGATCACTCCGCGATATGCAAGGTCTGGCAACGCGTTTCTTTTCCCAACAGGAATCGAGCGGACTGTTTCGGATGGCGCCGGAGTTTCAGCCAACGGCATTTTTTCGAATCTGGACCCGCAAGGAGGCGATACTTAAGGCGACGGGCAAAGGGCTGACCTACCCGTTGCATCGGTTGACCGTTTCGTTCGGCGACGACGACCCGCCAGCCTTGCTATCCTTAGGCGACGACCCCGATGAAGCCGGCGCGTGGACGCTTCAGCACCTTGTGCCGCAGCCCGATTACGTCGCCGCGATCGCAACGCGTTTTCATCCGACCCGAATGCAGTACTGGCTTTGGGGCGATGACGACTGATCAGTCATCGATCCGCAGCCCGCCGGCCTGGGAGGTCCGCCTTTTGGATTTTCGGTCTCACGGCCGATTCGCAACATTGCCCGTGAAACCGTATGTTTCCCTGTGCGAGTGTTGAGGTCGAGTCAAGACGTTCTGTGTTGAGATCATGTCGGCGGGTAAGATGGATGACGGAGGCGGCTTTTGCTAGACGAATCCCGGGGTAGTGCGGCGAGGCGGCAATAACTCCACGCCTGAAGTACGATATTCAAGAATGGCCGGTGCACCGGGCGAACGCTTGAAGAAAGGAACAGACCATGCGGAACTCTCTCTTAATCATTGCTATTGCAATCACGACGACTGCGGGAACGTTGGGCTCGGATTCTGGACAACCCCCCAGGCGCGGCCCCAACAGGCAGGCCGGGAATGACAAGAACCAACCTCGTACGCCGACTCCCCTTCCCAACGACAAACGTCTCTTGGCTCTGCACAAGCAGTTCATGACGGACGCCGAGAAGCTTGCTTTGGAATACGAGCGGGGCGAGGAATGGGACCGGGCGAAGGCCGTCTACCAAGAGATCTTGAAGTTGTTGCCGCAGCATACCGGCGCGGCGGCGAAGATGAAACTGCTTCGAGCCCGTGAGGCCAACGCGCACGTTCAACGTTTCGCCATCAAGGCGGACGAAGAATGGCAGGACACCTATATCGAAGTTGAAAAAGGGCGTCCTGTTTCCATTCGGGCTGTCGGCGCCTGGACATTTAACCTGTCGATCAAGGTCGGTCCAGACGGGATTCAGATTCCCAAGGAGTTGAAAGAGTACAACATGGGATGCCTGATCGGAGTCATTCGCACGCCGGGCGATGCCAAACTTCAAGTCTTCGTTGTGGGCAAGGAAAAGAAGTTCGTCGCCGAGAAATCAGGACGACTGTTTCTGCGAATGTATGACATCTCGCCGCTCGACAATGAGGGCGAATTAGGAGTCGAGGTGCGCGGCACGTACCGCTCGCTGCGAGATAATTGACGAATTCCCGTCGGAGCATGGCTCCTTTGATGCACAGGCACTGAAATATCTGCGCGCCCCTGCGACTTGCCCTTAGACGGCGGAGACCACGGCATCGGGCGAAACGGGCCGAATGGGAAGATCATCATAGTTGGCTAGGTCGATCACTACCGGGTCGGCCTTCGGCTTGCCGCGTAGTCGAATCTCGACAATGGGTCGATCATATTGCTCGCGGTTCGTCCGCAACACGCGACCGACCATCTCGTCGCCAATGGAAACCGCCGAACCGATTGGGAACAGCGAGACACAACGCAGCAGACCCCGTACGGCATTGGAATCGTATAAGCCGGCACGAGCGTCCTGGACCAGTTTTTCGATGGCAAAATAGGGCATCATGGCATCCCGGTGCGGTCTTGGAGAGACCATCGCGACAAACGCGTCCGCGACCGCGGCGATCTTGGCTAGGGCGTGAATCTGGTTGGCGCCGCGACCTCGAGGGTAGCCCTGTCCATCACATCGTTCGTGCATCTGGTAGGCAACCATCAGCGACTCGGGCGGGATCATGTCCGCCTCGCGGCGGAGCAACTCAAACGTGTGCAGAGGATGCGACGCGACTTCGCTGAAGTCGGCCGCACTAAACATTCGATCCGTGTCAAAACCTGTCTTCCGCACCGACAGCATGCCAACATCATGAACGATGCAACCCAGGCTCAACTTCAACAGAGTCTCTTCGTCAAATCCTAGCGTCGACGCAATCGAGGCAGAAAGCACCGCCACCCGCAGTCCTTGGGAAGGGAGGAGAGATGGTCGAACGGAACGCGCTGCCATTCACGCTCGAGGAGTATGCCGGGCGCCTCGCCCGGGTGCGCGCCAACATGGAGGCGGCCGGCGTCGAGGTCATGCTGACGACCGTGCCAGAGAACATCGTTTACCTCACGGGCTACCACTCCCTCGGCTACTTCACGTACCAGCTCCTCGTAGTCTCACTCGGTGAGGCCCCGATCCTCCTGACCCGCGCCCTCAACATGGAGAAGGCGCAGGTCGATAGCTGCATCGAGAACATCGAGGGATACCGCGATACCGAAGACCCCGACGACGCCACCTACCGGGTTCTCGAGAGCCACGGTTTCCTGAACAAGAGGCTGGGCAACCAGGACGACGCCTGGTTCTTCTCCGTCGCCCGCTACAAGAAGCTCATGACGCGCCTGGGCGTGGGCGACCTCACCGATTGCTCGGGCCTCGTCGAGGAGGCGCGGCGCGTCAAATCGGCGCGCGAGATCGACTATATCCGCGAGGCCGGGCGCTACTGCGCCGCCGCCCTCGATGGGGCTATCGCCGTTGTCGCCCCTGGCGTGCTGGAGACGGAGGTCTCGGCCGCGGCCCATTACGACATGCATAAGGCCGGCAGCGAGTATCTCGGGCACTCGGCCCAGTTCGTGGCCGGCACGGCCGCGGGCCTCGCCTTCGAATGTGCCGAGCGCCGGCCGATCGGAGACAGCGACGTCGTCTACATGGAGGCGGGCGGCACCCACAACCGCTACAACGCCATGCTCTCACGCACCGTCATCGTCGGTGACCCCGACCCCAAGTTCACGCCGATGGCCGAGGCTTCGCGCGACGGGCTCAACGCCGCCAAGGCGCTCATCCGTTCGGGCGCCACCTCGCACGAGGTGGACCGCGCCGCGCGCGAGACGATCGCCAAGGCGGGCTTCGCCGAATACTTTGCCCACCGGACGGGCTACTCGATCGGCATCGGCTTCCCGCCCGACTGGGGCGAGGGGCGGCTCATGAGCATCAACGAGAACGACGAGACCGTGCTCGAGGCCGGCATGTGTTTCCATCTGATACCCGACATGAAGAAGGCGGGGGAGGGCGGCGTCGTCTTCAGCGAATCCCTCGCCGTGACCGAGGACGGCTACGAGCTCCTGACCCCCTACTCCCAGGAGATTTTCCGCAAGTGAACGGCCCCGAGGGACCGGCCGGCCAAGCATTCGTTCACCGGCCCATCGTCATGGGTCGGCGTGGCATGGTCGTGGCCGGGCACCATCTGGCGGCGGAGGCCGGGGCGCGGGTGCTGGCGGACGGCGGCAACGCCATGGATGCCGCCGTGACCGCCGCGGCCGCCCTCTCCGCCGCCATTCCCTTCATGAACGGGGTCGGCGGCGATTGCTTCGCCCTGTGGCTCGATGCGGCGCGGGGAGAGGCGCAGACCATCAACGGCAGCGGCGGCGCGCCCGCCGCCGCCACCATCGATGCCTACCGCGCCCGCGGCCTCGAACGGGTGCCCACGCGCGGGCCGCTCTCAATCTCAGTGCCCGGCGCCCCCCACGCCTGGGCCGAGGCCCTGGCCCGTTTCGGCACCATCCCCCTTGGCGCGGCGCTCCGCCCCGCCATCGAGATCGCCGACGGCGGCCTGCCCGTGGACCGGGTGCTGCGCGGTTTTCTGAACGGTCCCGTCTACGCCGGTCTCGCCGCCGACCAGCCCGCCCTCGCCGCCGCCTTCGGCCCGCCCGGCGGCCGTCGCCTGGGCGAGGTGATCCGCCAGCCCGCCCTCGCCGAAAGCCTGGGCCGCATTGCCGCCGAGGGCGTGGGGGCGCTCTATGGCGGCGGACTAGGGGCGGCGCTCGCCGCGGACCTCGCGGACGCCGGCGCCGTCCTCGCGAACGACGACCTCGCGGGCCACCGCACGCTCCTGCAAGCCCCGCTCACCGCCACCTACCGGGGCCATGAGGTCTTGAGCGCACCCCCCAACACCCAGGGCATCGCCCTCTCGCTCCTCCTCGCCCTGCTCGACCGGGCAGATGGCGGCGATGAGCCATCCCTGGTCCGTTTTCTGCGCCTGAAGCACCTCGCATTCGCCGCGCGCGACCGCCGCTTGGGCGATCCGGGCTTGGCCGGCGATCTGCAGCCTCTGTTGAGCCCGGGGGCCCTCTCCTCCCTCGACGCCTATGGCGATCTCGGGCCGCCCGGACAGCCCGCAACCGGCCCGCACGGCGGCGACACCACGACCGTCGTCGCCATGGACGCGGCCGGCAATGCGGTCAGCTGGGTGCAGAGCTTGTTCGAGGAATTCGGCAGCGGCGTCATCTCGCCCGGAACCGGCATCGTGCTCCAGAATCGCCTCAGCCTCGCCTCCCTCGTGCCCGGTGGCCCCAACAGCCTGGCACCCGGCCGGAGGCCCTTCCACACCCTCTGCCCCGCGTTGGTGCTCGAAGATAGGCGCTGCCGCCTCGCGATCGCCACCCCTGGCGACCACGGCCAGCCCCAGACGATCGCCCAGGTGCTGTCCCACATCCTCGAAGGCGGCCTCGACGTGCAGGTCGCCATCGAGGCGCCCCGCATCCGCCATGACGATGGCGCCGACGTGATGCACGAGAGCCGCTTCGATCCCGTGGCGCTTGCCCCCCTCGAGGGCGCGGGATATGTGTCGGTGGACGTGGGCGGCTGGTCGCGCGTCATGGGCGGTGTCTGCGCCATCCACTGCCCGGACGGCGGCGTGCGGATGGGTGGCGCCGATCCTCGCCGCGCCGCCTACGCGGCGGCGGAATAAGCCAGGCGTTTCAGCCCCAGAGGGCCGGTTCGGGCGGATCGACGCGGCTGCCCTCGAAGCGCAGGCCATCCGGCCTGTCCTCGGCCAGCAGGAGGGGGCCGTCGAGGTCCACCAACTCGGCCCCCTGGGCGACGAGGCTGGCGGGGGCCATGGCGAGGGAGGTCGCGATCATGCACCCCACCATGATGCCGAAGCCCCGGTCGCGCGCGGCCGCGCGCAGGCGGAGCGCCTCGGTGAGGCCGCCGGTCTTGTCGAGCTTGATGTTGATCATGTCGTAGCGGCCCACGAGGCCGTCGAGGGACGCGGTATCGTGGCAGGATTCGTCGGCGCAGACCGGAATGGGCCGGTCGAGCGTGGCGAGGGCCGCGTCGTCCGCCGCCGGCAGGGGCTGTTCGATCATGGCGACGCCGAGCTCGGCGAGCTTGGGAGCGAAGGCCTCGAACTCGGCCGCCGTCCAGCCCTCGTTGGCATCGACGATGAGGCGGGCGTGGGGGGCGCCTTCGCGCACGGCCGCGACTCGGTCTAGATCGCCCGCGCCCGCGAGCTTGAGCTTGAGGAGGGGCCGGGCGGCGTTCTCCGCCGCTGCGGCCCCCATCGTCTCGGGGCTGTCGAGGGAGAGAGTGTAGGCGGTGGTGAGCGGCCCCGGCGCCTCGAGGCCCGCGATTAGCCAGGCCGGCCGGCCCGTCCGCTTGGCTTCCAAGTCCCAGAAGGCGCAGTCGAGGGCGTTGCGCGCCGCCCCCGGCGGCAGCGCCCCTTGCAGCCCCGCGCGGTCGAGCCCGGTTTCAAGCCGCGCGTGCAGCCCCTCGATTGCCGCCATCACACCCTCCACTGTCTCGCCATAGCGCGGATAGGGCACGCATTCGCCGCGCCCCACGGCGCCGTCCGCGGTCAATTCGGCGATCACCACCTCGGCCGCCGTCTTGCTGCCGCGGGAGATGGTGAATGCGCCGCGGATCGGCCAGGATTCGCGGGCGACGGCGAGGGTGGGCACGGTCAGGCGAGGTTGTCGACGATCGCCGCCACGCCGCCCCGCACGGGATCGACTGTGGGCAGGCCGAGCTCGTCTTCAGTCGCGCGCAGGTAGTCCGTGGCCGCCGCGTCGTCGAGGCCCGAGGTGTTAATCGAGACGCCGATACAACGGACGGCCGGGTTGGTGAGGCGGCAAGCGGCGAGTTGCGCCTCCATGCAGGCACGGACGGTGGGCATGGGGTAGTCCGGCAGGCCACGCATGTGGGGCCGCGTGGGCTCATGGCAGATCACCAGCACGTCCGCCTGCGCCCCGTGGGCGAGGCCGAGGGTCACGCCTGCGTAGGAGGCGTGGAGGAGAGAGCCCTGGCCTTCGATCACGTCCCAGTGGTCGTCGTCGGCCTCGGGCGCCAGCCATTCGACCGCGCCCGAGATGAAGTCTGCC
>CAZWOU010000009.1:0-386 GCA_964635375.1 uncultured Pirellulaceae bacterium
CTCGGTGGTTCGGTTGCTCAACATAGTTTTCCACGCGAATCCGGAAACTCTCTTGGGGATTGATCAGGCGAATGCTGTACTTCTTCCAGGTGCCGTGATTGACTGTTTTGCGGCGGCGTTTGGTCGTGATCCGCAGCCCTTCTTGGCGAATCCGCAGCCCTCGCGTGACCTCTTTGGTCATCCCCCAGTCCTTGTCGCGCTGGTAGTCGATGGGTATCTGAGAGCGAACGATATTGGTCAGCAAAGTCTGAACGCCAGTTGAGGAAGGCGGCAGCGACTTCAGGCCCTCAACCTCGGCCAGGGGAGGCGCCTCACTGACGGTTTGGCCCACGGCGCGGTGGGCCAATGGCGCCGACAGCAAGGACACGCCCAACATCGTCGCCGCG
>CAZWOU010000009.1:396-38136 GCA_964635375.1 uncultured Pirellulaceae bacterium
AGCCCAGCCGATTCGCCGGCGGACCGACCAGCCCCGCCCGTCGCGCTTGACCGTTTCCATCGATGACCGCCTCAGATTGAATGGAGTATTAGGAGTGGCCTTCAAGGGCGGAGCATTCTATGCAGTCCGCCCAACTTTGTCTTCGGCGATCTTGGAAAAATAGATGAGATAGAACCGTCAACGCACCGGCTGGCGGGAGAATAAGAGCATCACCGCCGTCGACTCGGTTCCCTTTCGCCCGACGCTCGTCTTTCGGTTGGCGGAAAACCGGGTAACATGAGAGATCTACGTTGTTGCTCCGTCCTTTGCGTTTGCGACCGATGATTCTGCTAATCGATAATTACGACTCCTTTACCTACAATCTGGTCCAGCGTTTGGGCGAAGTGGATCCGGACATCGAGATCGAGGTCTACCGCAACGATCAGATTTCGGTTGACGAAATTGAGGCGAAACGCCCATCGCACCTGATCATTTCACCTGGCCCCTGCACGCCCAACGAGGCCGGCGTATCAGTCGAGTGCGCTCGGCATTTCTCGGGTGCGATCCCTTTGCTGGGCGTCTGCTTAGGCCATCAGTCGATTGGCCAGGCGTCAGGCGGGAAGATCGTTCGAGCGAACCGCTTGATGCACGGTAAAACGGATTCGATTCACCACGATGATCGGGGAATCTTCGCCGGGCTGCCGAACCCATTCACGGCGACGCGATATCACAGCCTGATTGTTCGCGAGGACACGTTGTCGCCGGAGTATGAAGTCTCAGCTTGGTCGAGCGATGGGGACGGCGAGCGTGAGATCATGGCGATCCGGCATCGCCACCAGCCCACGATCGGCTTCCAATTCCACCCTGAGAGTTTCTTGACGGAATGCGGCCATGAATTGCTCGGCCGATTCATTCGCATGGGTGTTGAGTCGAACTCGTCGTCGAATTCAGGGCTGAACCCATGATCGATGTCGACGCCGCGTTACAGCTTGTCGCATCGAGGGCGGGGCCGCTGCCCTTGCAGTCGACGTCCGTGACCCATTCGCTTGGCATGACGCTTGGCGAGGATGTCGCCAGCGATATCGATTCGCCTCCCTACCAGAAATCGCTCGTCGACGGCTACGCGGTTCGCAAAGTTGACCTTGAGGAAGGGCTGCGAGAGTTTGATGTGATCGAACAGGTCAATGCAGGGCAAGTTCCCAAACAGCCTGTTGAGTGCGGGCAGGCGACGTACATCATGACCGGCGCGCCTATTCCAAACGGCGCCGATGTTGTCGTGATGGTCGAACGAACGGAGAAGCAAACCGATGACGGCGGCGGGCGAGTGCGCATCAATGATGTTTCGGTTCCGCAAAGCGGCAACATCCTCTGCCGCGGCGCGGCCATGCAAGCGGGACAAACCGTGTTGCGCAAAGGCGATTCGATTCGGGCGATAGAAATAGGCCTGTTGTCCGAAGTCGGCCGCGTGAAGGTGGCCGTCCACCCTCGCCCCAACGTGTCCATCGTCTCAACGGGCGACGAACTGGCGATGCCGAATGAACCGCTCGGGCCAGGCATGATTCGCAACAGTAACGGTCCGATGTTGGACGGTTTGGTCCGTGAAGCCGGCGGCGTGACAGGAAACGTAGCCGTCGCGCGCGATCGCGCTGAAGATCTGCGAGATCGCATCCAAGCAGCACTCGAATCTGATATCGTGCTCCTTTCTGGCGGCGTCTCCGCTGGAGCGCTCGACCTGGTTCCCAAATTATTGAGCGAGTGCGGAGTCGAAAAAGTGTTTCACAGGGTGCGGATCAAGCCGGGCAAGCCGATTTGGTTTGGCGTCGCGCCTCGGGCGGATGGACCAGACCGCCTGGTTTTTGGCTTGCCAGGAAACCCGGTTAGCGCATTGGTCGGATTTCATCTTTTCGTAGCGCCCGTGATCGCCATCCTGAGCGGTCGTTTGTCGGGGGGATCGGTTGATCTGGCGTCTCGCCTCCAAGACGCTGTGCTGGACGCCGACCACCTGCACCGCAGCGACCGTCCGACACTTCATCCAGCCGTTTGCAGCGTGAGTCGTTCCGGCGAGATAGCCGCGCGCGTCCTTCGCTGGCGCGGCTCCGCCGACCTTTGCGCGCTCGCCGACGCCAACGCCCTGCTCTTCCTTCCGGCCGGCGACAGACAATTCGAGTCGGGCGACGCCGTGCAGATGCTCACGCTGGGCCAATCGCAAGGGTGAGCCGCGTCGACGCTTATTTCGTCGCAACCGAGGGAATTCTATTGAGCGTGTAATACGCTTGTTTGTGAAGCAGCGGCTTTCCTGCAACACTGCGGAGAGAGTTCAGATGCAATTCGTGGACGTGACCTTCTTGCAGTGTTTCGACTTCTAATCGAATGCTCTTTCGATCCTGAGCGACTTGGACAGCAGTAATTTTTGGCGTTGCTCGATCAACTTCAGGGCTCCCGTACGCGGCCTGAAAAATGTAGGTGTAGGATTCCATCGCATAGCCGCTCAAGTCGTTGGCGGAAGCGGCGTCAATCGGCTCGGTGAAGGTGAGTTCAAAGCCGGTAGGCGTGGCGTGCATTTCGTGGATTTCGAAGGGTGTCTTTCCCGTCCACGTGATTCGCTCCAGGGAAAACGGTTTGCCGCCGCGAGCGCCCCAACCGCGATTGGTTGTGCCGACGAACATGGCGCCCTGCTGATTGATTTGCATGGCAAGCGCTCCAGACGAAAGTCCCTCTCGAAACGGAAAACAGGCGCCCTGGTACTTGCCATCCACCTTCTCGAGGTAACATCGCATAATCGTGCTGAAGGTCTGATCGCCGACGAACATCTGGCCGCGAAAGGGACCGAACTTGCCGCTTGTGTCCGTCACGACACCGCTGGCCGACTGGCCCATCTTCTTGTAGGGGAACAGAATGGCCGGGGGTTCGTACTCGGGAATTCGCTTTGCTTCAACATGAATCCGGCTGCCGCTCTTGGGTTCGTCGGGCCGCTTGCCCATCGCTTTGGCGACCTCCGGCAAATCGTACCAACGGTTCCCGCCTGGGTGGCCTTGGAACGAACCGGGGCGAAGAAACTTGAGCGAACAGGTTCCATTCCAAGGGCCTTGGTTGTCCGTATAAAACATGTCGCCCACGTCATTCATTCCGATTCCGCCCGGTGATCGAATGCCGCTGCAAGTGGGGGTTGTCAGGCCGTTCTCGTCGATCCGAAGACACCACCCTCGGTACTTGTTGTTGCTGTTGAACGAGCCGGTGAGGCAGAGCACGACCCAGACTCGGCCGTCTCGATCGAACTTGCTGCCGAAAGCGTACTCGTGATAGTCGCCGTCAATCTCCCATTGATCGGAAACGGTTTCGAACAGGTCCGCGCGACCGTCGTCATCGGTATCCTTAAGTCGGCTGAGTTCTCCTCGCTGCGTTGCGTACAACCAGCCATCTCGTTCCGCCAGCCCCAAAACCTCATGCAGCCCGCTCGCGTACTTCGAGAATTCGACGCGCGATGTGTCGGCCGACCCGGCGTTGGCGACCATGTAGATATCGCCTCGCCGCGAAGAGACCGCCAACCTGCCATCGGACATCCATTCGATGCCTCCGCCTTCCAACACCACACCCTTGGGAATCGGCAGCGACACCAATCGGTAGTAGTCGTTCTCGCTCTCATCCGCGCGACAGGCCGTTCGGGGAACAGCAGCGATGATCGCAAGCAAGGCCAGGACAGCCGGAAGAGTCCAACGGTTCATAACTCAAAATTCCTGTTCTAAGGACGCCGCTAGGGCTTTGTTGGCTGATCAGATCTCCAGCCAGCCCGCCTCGGCATCACCACGAAAAATCCTGTTCGACGAGACGTTTGCCGTTGGGCGCAAGCGGAAGGAGCAGTTCTTGTTGCCCCTGCGAATCTCGCACGAGCGGCTCAGTTTCCGAATGTACTCGCGTTCGCCAAACACCGTCAATCGAGAACCAACCATCGTCGGTTGCTTGAATCTTCTTGCCGACGGCCAGACGGATCCAAAGGCGCATCGGCTCGTCGGTCGCGGCAACGTCAAAGTGTCGCGTCGCCAGCGCGGGCCCATTTTCGATCTCGGTGTCCAAAAACTCCTCGACACGCGCGCCGTCCACGGTGTACAAGAACGTCGGCCGTTGATCCTTGGAGAGCCGATAGCCTCGAAATCTCTGCCCGAGCGACTTGGCGGGTTCCTTCGGCCAAGCGGTGTCGCTGCTGTCGAGCCGCGCGACGGTGACTCCTTGCGGCAACCGCAACACTCTTTCTCCCGCCGGACCTTGGTATCCTTGCCCGCGTCCGTTCCAGTGCTTCGAGGCGTCGATAAAGCGGCCTTGCCAAAGCATCGCCAGTCGCAAGTTGTTCGCGTCCCAGGCTTGGTTGATTCCCTCGGGGTACCCAACCCCAATCGCTCGCGGACCGGCGTCCTGAATAAAGTTCCGATAGATGATTGCCTCATCGATCGGAATCAACTCCAACGTCTTCATCTCCAAACCCAAGGGAGGTTTGGATCGCACGCCATCGGACAGATAGATCCGAACTGCCTCGATTTGCAGCTCGGAGTCGCCGCCGAGAATATCGTCGAGCAGGCTCGGGCCCTCCAGCGGCCAGGCGCTCGGCATCCGCGTGCGGGGGCGAAACACCTGCGGATCTCGCAAGTACTTGCGGAGCCATTCTGGACGCAGCCGTTTGGTTGTGAGGCGCAGATCTATCGATTGAATTCCCGTTGCCGGAAACCGCCCGAACGTGTGGCACTTGATGCAGGAAAGCCCTTTGTCGCCAACGAGTCTCCGCCCCGCCTTCTTCACATCGGTCAATCCCAGGCCAAAATTGTAGACGTGAGGTTGCTCTTTGGGCCTGTCCGCCGTTGCCAGCTGTCCGCGAAGATGGTCCACGTTGGCGTCGCCGAATCTTGGCATGCGAGTCAGCATGTATGGCCGGTCGACTACTCCTTCAGTGAGAATCTTCCCAAGCCATTGGTCCGTCAGTTTGGCGCCAATGCCGTCCAGACGGGGCGGAATTCGACCTTCGTCCCCCATCTCGGGAATGGCGCCCAGGAAGCCCGCGTTACGCGGCGGTTCCACTCCGCCAAACCCTCCGCGTTCGTGGCATGCATAGCAGTTGAATGCCGCCAGCGAGTGCCCGATCGAAGTCTCAGCGAACGGATGGGATTTCGCTTCCGTTAGCGCTGCTCGAATTGCGGCGAGTTGGCTGTCTCGCAGCGAGAAATCAACCGCAGGCGCGACCGGGTTCGTCTGCAGGCAACCTCGATCCAAATGCAAACCCGCCAGCGGCCCGGGGTTGGGCGCCCCTGTTTCAGTCGCTCTGAGAACCGGCTTGCCGTCCTCCTTCAACTCGTGGCACGACGCGCAGCGAAGCGATGCATAGAGTTTGCGACCGCTCTCGACTTGCTCGGCGTCGACCTCAAGAGCCAAAGACGGTAACGCGTTTGTCTTGTCTCCCTTGGAGGCCATGGCGTCGTGCAATTGCATTCGCTTCACACCTGGCCCTTCGAACTCGGCAAGAATCAACTCTTCTCCGCCCTTTTCAAAAACGTCGACGACAACCGAGTGGGCTCCTTGGACGAGCTTTCGCTTCGCGCTCTTTGAAGTTGCAGGATGTACGTTGTCATGATCAATGACAATTTCGTCGTCAATCATCAGTCGCGATCCGTCGTCCGACTTCAAATGAAATGTGTACTCGCCGTCTTTTTCGATATACAGCCGACCTTCGAACCGCAAGGCAAAATGGTCTTTGCGTTTGGCGTGTTTGATATGGATATCGTCGACTCCGTCGACAGACACAGGCTTCAATTTGTCAAAGTCAGGAAGCCGGTTCCAATCGCCTTCATAGTAGGAAACTCTGAGCGCGGCGACTTCCGGGAGGTCGAGCAAGTAGGCGGCGAGACTTCGCGATTCTTGTGTTGAGAGTTGTAGCGAGGGCATGCGTCCGGCTGGCCGCACAGCAAGCGGATCGAGCAGAAACTGGGCAAGTCCTGGAAGTGCGTATTTGTCTTGCACATCGCCCAGCGGTTTCGAGCTGACCAGCTGCCGTTTCTCTCTTGGCGAGTCGTGACATGCCGAGCAGCCGACGGTCTGAAACAGTTTCTCGCCACGCTTCCCGTCGCCAAACCGAGGCAGCTGTTGTTGTGGAACGCCGCCGGCGACATGGACGAGATAGTGGGTCAGAGCAACGGCGGCCGCTTTGCGTTTGGAGGGGGCAAGTTGGTGGAGCATTCGCGGCATGGCGGCGCCCGGTTTGGCCGCTTGTGGGTCGAGCAGAAACTGCGTCAGATGTTGCGCCTTGATCCGCATTCCAGCCTGGGTAAGTCGCGGTCCGGCCTTGGCGCGTTTCTCGAGCGCCTGATTGGACTTGTGGCAGGCGACGCAGTTTAGTTCGGTCAGCAGCAATTGCCCGCCGTGCGACGGCCGACCCTTCCGCTGGCCCTCCTCCAGCTCAGCGCGTTCGGAGAAGAAACGCTCGAAGGCCGGCACAATCGGAGACTCGCAATTTGCCGTGTCGGGCGAAAGAGCGAGAGCGTGAAGTGCAAGTATCGCGAGGAGAGAGAGTCTGCGGGGCATAGGTTTGCCTTCTATCCTTCGTTCTGGCAGCTATTCTGGGCAATCATGGAGGGGGGATGGCCGATTGTCAATGCAGTCAGGGCTGCGAATGTCGGAAAACTGGCGAAGCCGGTCCATTGAAGTTACTATGGGGCGCGACGACTACCCACCTCCTTCCAAAGGAATCCCGCCTTGACCAGACCCACCATCCTCGCACTGGCAATCGGCCTCTCGCTCAGTGCATTTGCTCCCGCCCAGGAGGACAACAAGCCGCCCACCGGTTTTACTGCGATCTTCAACGGAAACGACCTTTCGGGTTGGCATGGAATGGGTCATTTTGACCCGCGCAAACTAGCCAAGATGTCTGACGACGAACGGGCTGAGAAACGATCCGCGGACCTTGATGATGTCGCCAAGCACTGGACGGTTGAGAATGGTGAATTGGTCAACGATGGGCACGGCGTCTATTTGACGACGGACAAAGACTACGGCGATTTTGAACTCCATATCGATTACAAGACGGTCGCCAAGGCCGACAGTGGAATCTACTTGCGGGCGACGCCCCAGGTGCAGATTTGGGATTTCACGGAAGCTGGCGGCAAGTGGAAGATCGGCGCTGACAAGGGTTCGGGCGGATTGTGGAACAACAGCAAGGGCGCCGCTGGAAAGGACCCGTCGGTGCTGGCCGATAAACCCTTCGGCGAGTGGAATCGATTTCGCATTCGCCAGGTCGGCTCGCTCACAAGCGTCTGGCTGAACGGCAAACAGGTCGTCGACAACGCGCCGATGGAGAACTACTGGGATCGCAAACAGCCTCTGTTCTCGACAGGCCCCGTACAGTTGCAAACACATGGCGGCGAGATTCGTTGGCGAAACATCTTTGTTCGCGAGATTCCCGCGGATGAGGCAAGCGGAATCTTGGCGTCGGTCGATTCGGACGGGTTTAAAGCCGTGTTCAACGGCAAGGACTTGGACGGCTGGGTTGGACCTCTGCAGAACTACGAGGTCAAGGATGGCGCCATCGTTTGTAAGCCGGGCAAAGGCGGCACGATCCACACCAAGGACGAGTACGCCGATTTTACCGTCCGCCTGGAATTCAAACTGCCGCCCGGCGGCAACAACGGGCTGGCCATTCGATATCCCGGCAAAGGCGACACCGCCTACGTCGGAATGTGTGAGTTGCAGGTGCTCGACAATACGTCAAAGAAGTACAAGGGGCGACTGGACGAGCGACAATTCCATGGTTCCGCCTACGGGATGTCCGCCGCGCATCGCGGTTACTTGCGGCCCACCGGAGAATGGAACTTCCAGGAAGTCACCGTCATAGGGCAGACGATCAAGGTGAAACTCAATGGTGTCGTCATTCTCGACACCGACCTCTCCAAAGTCACTGAGTACATGGGCAAACGCCCGCACCCCGGCAAAGATCGCAAGTCAGGATTCTTCGGCCTCGCTGGGCATTCCGACCCTGTGCAGTTTCGCAGCATCGCAATTACGCAGCATTAGACTCTGTTAACATACGGTAATTCGGTTGCGATTAGCGAACGTGCCGCACTGTGCGACTCGCTTTTCTTGTGGGCAATCGTCTTAATCGTTAAGCCGATTGTGGATTGATTCCGATATTTCGGAATGACAAGGAAGTCCATGCCGTTGTCCCTTTGGCAAACCTTACGGATTGCAACAAATGGAGCACCCATCGTGAGTGACCACAAACAGACAGACGAAGTGACACTCAATGAAGGCCGGGCTTTGGTCGCAGACCTTTTTGAGCCCAAGCCGTGGATCTACTGGACCGACTTCCTGCTCAGCATCTCGGTGGGCTACGCCTGTGCTGCGGTCTACTTGCTGGCTCCTCCGTTCAGCTGGCAGCAAATTGTCTGTTTTCCGATTGCCGGAGCACTCCTCTATCGCGTTGGTTGCTATATGCATGAGATCGTGCATTTTCGCACGGGCCAAATGAAAGGCTTCCGCGTCGCCTGGGACATCATCGCGGGCATCCCTATGCTGACTCCCTCGTTCATGTACATCCCGCACATCGACCATCACATGTCGCATCACTACGGCACCGCCAAGGATGGTGAATACTTGCCGTTGGGCGCCGGCCGCGCGCTGCACATCGCTACCTATCTAGCGCAGATCGCAATCCTGCCAGCCCTTGTCGTCTTCCGCTTTTTGATCCTCGTGCCCCTTTCCTTCACTAACCGCAAATGGCGAGACTGGGTGTTGCAACGAGCTTCTTCACTGGGCATCAACTTGTTGTACGTGCGAGAAATCCCGGACAATGCACCCCGATTCTGGTGGGCGGCAATGGATATTGCCTGCTCGTTGCGATGCTGGGCCATCTTCGTGCTGGTCGCTGTCGGCTTCAATCACTGGTCGCGACCGCTGATGCTTTACTCGATTGCCATGATGACGCTGGGGCTGAACCACTACCGCGCTTTGATCGCCCACCGCTACTTGAGCAACGGCGAGAAGATGACTCATCTGGAGCAACTCTCCGATAGCATCAACGTGTCGGGCGGATTACTCACCGAGCTCGCCTTCCCACTTGGGCTGCGTTATCACGCCTTGCACCATTTCTATCCCTCCGTGCCGTACCACAATCTGTACGAAGCCCACCGCCGACTGATGGATCGCTTGCCGGATGATTCGCCTTACCACGCGGTCACCTACAAGAGTTCGGCTGCTGCGATGGCTGAGATGATTCGCACATGTCGAGCCGTGGAGAGCGGCGACGCGCCGCCGGCAGCCGAGCAATGGTATCAGCGCCGCAGGGAGATGTTGGCCAAAGTCGGCTCGCAGACCTCCGAGGACGACGAGCGGAGAGTCGGATAAGCTAATCGCGTTGGCGGTAAGAGCGGACTTACACTCCCATGGCGGATATCGGTCGAGCTCGACTGCGGGTGACGCGGGTACATCTGAACGCTTGAAAAGACTATCCTGCACTGCTGGAGAGCATTCGCCAGGAATAGATCTAGCCGACGAGAACAAGCGATGACAGGTGTGCGCCCGCTCTATCTGAATGGCCAATGGACCACCGCGGGCGAACCGCTGGAGGTCTTCAATCCCTCGACTGGCGAATCGATCGGGCAAGTGGCCACGATCGATCGAGCTGGAATGCGGCGGGTGATCGACGACGCCCAGGCGGCCTGGTTGGGTTGGCGGAGCGAGACCGGCCAGCAGCGGGGCGTTTACTTGCGCCGGATAGCTGAGTGCGTCGAGCGCCGAGCTGAGGAAATCGCCCGGACGATTACCCTTGAGAATGGCAAGCCGCTTGCGCAAAGCCGCGGCGAGGTGGCCATGACGATCGATCACTTGCTTTGGTTTGCCGAAGAGGGGCGTCGCACGTACGGTCGTGTTGTGCCGCCGCAGGCGCCGAGCAAGAGACATCTCGTGTTAAAGCAACCGGTCGGCGTCGTCGGCGCGATTGCCCCGTGGAACTTTCCTTTGGTTCTAGCGGTTCGCAAGCTCGCCCCCGCGCTGGCTGCCGGTTGCCCCGTCGTATTGAAGCCGGCAAGCGCCACGCCGCTCAGCTCCGTCATCCTGGCCGAAGCCGTTGATGAGGCGGACCTGCCCGCTGGCGTGTTCCAACTTGTGGCGGGCAACGCCCGGGAAATCGCCGCCGAGATGTTTGCTAACCGCCACTGTCGCAAAGTCACCTTTACCGGCTCAACGGAAGTCGGCCGAGAATTGATGCGAATTGCCTCAGAGGACGTAACGAAGCTGTCTCTTGAGTTAGGCGGGCACGCGCCACTGATCGTGTTCGAAGATGCCGACCTCGAACAGGCAGTGGAAGGGACATTGATCGCCAAGTTTCGCAACACGGGGCAGTCGTGCATCGCCGCGAATCGAGTTTATGTACATCAATCGATACTTGATGACTTCGTCGCATCGTTTACCGAAAAGGCGAGCCGGCTGAAAGTCGGCGATGGCTTCGAGGATGGCGTGGAAATTGGCCCGCTGATTGACGAAGGGTCCTTGGCGATGGCTCTTTCTCATGTCGAAGATTCGCGCCAACAAGGTGGTCGAGTGCTCTGCGGCGGGCGGCGATGGGACGGAGCAAAGGGGTTCTTCCTCGAGCCGACTGTCCTGACTGGCATGGACGAGCGGTCTCTTTGTATGAATGAAGAGACGTTCGCTCCGATCGCGCCAGTCTTGCCGTTTGGTGACGAGTCGGAGGTGATTGCCAAGGCGAACGACACCGAGTATGGCTTGGCGGCTTATTTCTTTACTCGCGATCTGGCCCGTGCATGGCGGGTTGCCGAGGCGCTGGAAGCAGGCACGGTGGGAGTCAACGATACGGTGCCGGCGACGAGCCAATGTCCTTTCGGCGGCATGAAACAAAGTGGATTGGGACGCGAGTTGGGCGCCGAGGGCTTGGAAGCCTATCTGGAAACGAAACATGTTTCCTTCAATGGAATCAGCTGAACTAGTGAAACGAAATCTATGACCTCCCGGGCGCAGAAATTCCGGGCGGGATTAGACTGCGGGCAAAATTGCGTTTGAGAGCAAACTCTCGCAGAGTGAGGGGCGACGAATACGAACTCCGCTTTTTGAAAGCCTCGCGATGAAACTTTTTCTCGACAGCGCCAAGACGGACGAAATCAAGGACGCCTTGGAGCTCTGGGACGTCGATGGTCTGACGACAAACCCAAAACATGTTCAGGCGTCCGGGAAGCCGTTCCGCCAAGCTATTGGCGAGATCGCTAAGTTGTTTGCGGGCTCGGACAAGCCGGTTAGCGTCGAGGTCAATCCGCACCTGACGGATTGGAAGTCGATTGTCGCCGAAGGTTGCGAACTGGCGGCCATCAGTCCCAACTTTGTAATCAAGGTCGGGGCGAGCGAAGCCGGTTTCAAGGCCATTCGAGAGCTGACCGGAAAAGGCGTGAGATGCAACGCCACCTTGATCTTTTCGGTCGCCCAAGCCTGGCATGCGGCTCGAGCTGGGGCGGCGTACATCAGCCCCTTTCTCGGTTGGAAAGAACAGCACGGCGATTCCGCAACATCGCTGATCGCCGAAGTTCGCATTATGCTCGACAACTACAGCTACAAGGCCGAGATCATCGCCGCGGCGGTACGCAACAGCCACCAAATCGGTGAGTCAGCCGTCGCTGGGGCGCACTGTATTACCGCCGGACTCGCGGTTTACCAAGACAGCTTCCTCAGCCCCTACACAAACATGGGTGAGCAGATTTTCCAGGCTGCCTGGGATGCGACGCCGCAAGAATGACATTCTCCCACGTTCGGCCCGATTCGCCTTTTCGTGCTTACCAAGACGTGGTTGTTTGGACTACAATTAGCAGATTCCTCGAATAGGAGATTGATCCATGTTTTGGCCGATTACCTGGCTTGTGATGGCGGTCGCATTCATTTGCGCCTGGGGTTTCATCGTCAAAGGTTGTGAAGCGATGGACGAGCGCAATCCGCCCAAGGCTGATGCGGACGAATAGACTCGTCTGACGCGATGGACGTAGCAGACCCGTCTTACGGAGTTCCGCCGGCCCACGCGGATTCACACTTCACCGAGCCGGGACGAAATCAAGCGGCCGTTCTCGCTGGGAGTGCTCGAGCATTTCCATCCCTGTTGCTGCAACCATTGGCAGAAGTCAGCGCACCCCGATCGATTGGGTTCGCCCAGCAGCAATTCGCCTCCTTCAGCCAGATGCTCGCGCCAAAACCGTTCCAGCGGTTTCCGCTGGAGGTCGTCGTAGAGAATATCGGCGCCCACGATCAGATCATACTTCATTGGAAGTCGATCAGAGGTCCAATCGATACGGCGTATCGTGATTTGCTTTCTCCACGGCCAAGTGTTCCGTTCGGCGAACGGCAGTGCGGGGTCGGCGGCATCGACCATCCAAACCTCGGCGCCCCGCGTCGCGGCAGCGGCCCCCGTCGCGCCCAAGCCGCAGCCAAGATCCAAGACGCACTGGCCTTGAAGATCACTCTGGAGAATGGCGCGAGCGCAATCGATTGAGCTCGCCCAGGATTGAGCCCAATAGGGCTCCCAGAGGTCGCCCTCACGCTTGGGGTCGTACATCAACGCGTCGAGCGATTCGTCGGGATTGGCGACGGTCCAAAGGGCCAGTTTCCACTGCCCGATCGCGATGTCTTCCACGCGAATAGACCATTTTTCACGCAGCGTTCGCTCTAGCAGTTTCAGCTGATTGTCATCGTCATCGCTTTGCATCGTTTGTGATCGCCTAGTGTTTGATCCGCAGGAGAGGAGGCGAAGGCGGCGTTAGGGCTAGTTCGTGGATCCATAGTCGCCGCCTGCCGCGCTGCGAACGCAGGAATCTCGCCAGCTTTTGCACTCGCGCTTCATTCGTTCGACTCGTTCCGGCATCTCGCCGGCCAAGTTCTTGGTTTCACCTGGGTCGGCGATGAGATCGAACAGCATGATGGTCTCGGGTGTCGCGTTGTCCTTAGGGCGGTCCTCGTTGGCAGCCTTCTTCTTTCGATTTCGGCGTTTGGGATAGTAGACCAACTTGTACTGGTTGTCATTCCAAGCCCATTTGCCGCTGAACTGAAAGCCGATCGGTTTGCCGCGATCCTGCTTTGGCTGTTGGAACACGGGCGCGAGATCGAGTCCATCGATTGGTCGGTTGTCGGATAGTTTCGCGCCCAGAATACCCAAGATGGTCGGGAGGTAGTCGCTCGTCACAGCGGGATAGTCGGTCTCGCCCGGCTTGATTCGAGCAGGCCATTCGATGACGGCTGGGACACGGACGCCGCCTTCATAAAGGTCTCGTTTTCGCCCGCGAAAGGGGCCTGCCGATCCGGGTGCGTTGGAATTGCCTTCCGGTCCGTTGTCCGAGCAGAACGCGAGCATCGTCTGGTCAGCGATTTGAAGCGTTCGCAACGCACTTCGAAGACGCCCGATCTGCTCGTCCATAGCGGTGATGCAACCGTAGTAGTTTTTTCGATAGCTGTCGTGCTGGGCGTACATTGCGGCGTGTTTCGGTCCGGCGACGACTGGCAAGTGGGGGGTGTGAAACCAGATGATGGCGAAGAACGGTTTGGCGTCGTTCGCGGCGGACTCGATAAACGGCGCCGCTCGGTCCATGATCAGTTTCGAGTCGTCTCCCTCTAGGTTGTCGCGGACCATTTGGCCCTTCTCATTCCAATAGTGGGTGCCGTACTGGACTGCCGTTTTTCGATCACGAATGAAATCCCAGGATTGACGCGAGGATTTTTCGCTCGGCTTGAGCATCGGGTCATACGTGGGGACCTTGGCTTCGGTGCTGAAACAGACATCAAATCCGTTGTTCCATGGCGGCGAGTAGTGTTTGACGCCATTTGGTCCGCCTCGATTCGATTCGCGGAGTGTTTTGGTAAGCGTGCCCAAGTGCCATTTCCCAAAGTGCCCGGTGCGGTAACCGGCCTTGCGAAGCAGTTCTGCGACGGTTAGTTCCTCGGCCTTCATGTGCCCTGCGTTGGCCGTCGGAATCCCGTAACGATATGGGTTGCGACCGGTAACCACGGAACCTCGCGTGGGGCTGCAAACGGCGCTCGCGGCGTAGAAGCGGTTGAACTTCAGTCCAGACTTCGCCATCGCGTCCAGATTGGGCGTCTTGATCGTGCGGTTTCCGTTGAAACCGACATCGCCCCAGCCTAAATCATCGCACATGATCAGGATGATATTTGGCTTCTGAGTTGCGTCGCGACGTTGGGCAGCGCGGAGAGGCCGGCCCGGCAAGATACTCAAGACGGTTGCAACAATCAGTGACAACAAAGACAATCGATTCGCGGATTTCATGAGATGTCGTTCCTTGGGCTGACGCGTCGGATATTCTGCTAGGGGGAGATGGTCAACTGGCAATTTTTGTCAACTGGCAATCTGGTCAACTGGCAATTTGGTTCATGCTAGGGTCGAATCGCCGGAAGGCTAAGGCGATCAGAAACACCAATCCTACGTCGACCAGGATTAGCGTCACAAGGGCGGAGGCCGGGAAAGCGTGGAAGCTCTTGGTCCAAATCCAGAGCACCGCGCCTATCACGCCCGCGGGAATGCCGACCCCGGTCATGCTGAGCATCTTGATCAGCGATTGAAACATCATTCGCCCAAGAACCATCACGTCGCCCGGTGCTCCCGACTTCAAACGGGATGGAAACAACAGAAACGCCAGGTTGTCCAAGCCGAACAAGAGAAAATTGAGAGGCAGAGCAATTGCCGCCGCCCAGACAAACCAAACGGATGCTTTGAGACCGATGAACAGGAGGCCAAGCAGAAGCCATTGCAGCGACGAAACAATCAGAGCAACCCCAGCCGTTTGACCAAAGCCGATCGCCGTCGCGCTCAGGGGCATCGTCTTCAGCCAGGGGATCTGTTCGCCGCAGGCGCGAAAACCAAGAGGCGGGTTCATCGCCAATATGAAACTCAGGTAGCCCAGGGCTCCGATACTCAGGCCGACAAACTTGTTCGCACTGCCTTTGTGTCCGAGGGCGATGGCGACCACGCCTGCGGAAATCACGATCAGAGCAAGGAAGAACATGAAGGAACGACTACCTCTGAGGCCGCAAGAGAGTTGGAGCCAGATTGCCGGACCAAAGCCAAACGCTCGCGGCGGCCGCGGCAGGCTCCATGAACAAGTCTTCTGAGAACCGGTCAATAGCGCCCCGGCTCCGGATCGAGCGGCGCGTTGCCGAAGTTTGTCGATCCGCCGACTCGCTGCGACTGCCGACTCCAGGTAATTCGCGTCGAGCCGCACGGCGAGCGCGAGTAGAGAGAAGTCGATGGCTCCACAGACGGCCGCCCACAACGCGGCGCTCGACCAAGTTTCCGATCGAAACAGCTCGACAAAAGGGTGGAAGGGCGCGAGCAAGATAGTCCCGGCCGTTGAGTCGACGAACATCTGCAGCGCGAGCCCAATGTCCTTTTCTAAGACGCTCACAGCGCTGCGGGCCGCAGCGAGAACGAACAACGCGATGACTAATCCAGCAACGATCTTCCGGCTGCGCGAGAACGCTGCCGCGGCCATTGTGTGGCCGACCAAGGAGATGACCAAGGTTACCGCATGGATGAACAATATGGAGAAGAAGATGGCGCATACGGCGGACAGCCACCAAGGCGAGATTGCCATCATCGTGATCGACAAGAACAACGCCGTCGCGGCTGTGCCCACGATCGTCGTCCTAAGTTTGTAGACTAGTAGCTGCTTTCGTGAGAACGGTCCAGCAAAGAGAAGATCGACTTCGCTTGGCGAGAAGGAGATCACCTTGTCGCCCGCCGACGTGAACACGGAGATCAAGGTCATGACGAGCAAGACTAACGGCGTCGCGGCAAGGATAACGGGCAAGATCTCCGAGTGCAGGCTATCGCCCATCGACGCTGAGGTGATGAATGCGTTTGCCACCATGAAGGACAAGAAACACAAGCCGAGGACCCCCACCACGGCGCCCTGAGGCGTCAGCATGGCGCGACCCAAACGCCTCAGCGCGGCCCGTACGAGCAAGCGGCGCAGTTTCCAGAGCGCGGGATGCATCACGCGAATCATTCCTCCATCGCGCGAAAGAAGACCTCTTCCAACGACGCGTCCTGGAGTGCGCTGAATTGTTGCCGCGCCTCAGCCAGCGGGCCTGCGAACTGCGCCTGGCCTCGAATCAGGATCAGTAAATCCGAGCAAAGATCCTCGACTTCCTTCAGTAGATGCGAGCTGATGATCACTGCGGCGCCCTGCTCGGCGCGGCGAGCGATCGATTCGCGGAAATGACGAATAGCCATAGGGTCCAGACCCGTCATCGGCTCGTCCAACAGGATCGCCTCGGGCTGATGAAGAAACCCGCAACAAATCGCGACCTTCTGCCGCATGCCGCGGGACAACTCGTGACCAAGCGTGTCGCGCTTCTCGGACAACTCGAACTCTTCCAACAGCGCCTCGGATTTGGCTTGCGCGTCTTCGACTTCATAGGCCTGAGCGACGAACTCGAGATGCTCCCAAACTGTGAGCGAATCGAACAATCTCGGGTCGTCGGGAATATAGGCCAGTCGGCGTTTGGCTTCGACGTCGTCGCTCGCCAGGTCGAATCCCGCCACCGAAATGGATCCGCCCGTCGGCGGAATGATCCCAGCGATCGCCCGCAGCGTCGTTGTCTTACCAGCTCCGTTGGGCCCGATAAGCCCCAACACAGTCTTCGATCCGACCTCAAACGAGAGGTTCGCGACCGCGACGAGACTTCCGTAGACTTTGCGGTAACTATCGAGGCGAATGAGGGGGAGTTCGCTCATCTCTGGCTGATCTAGTCTTCTGGTGCAATGTCAACAGGCGCGACTCGTCGCCGTGGAGAGTCTCCGCCGCCGATTCCGAGGGTCGTGAATCGTCGTCCCCCTAGCGTACCATCGGTGGGGCGTTGGAGGAGACGTCGGTCGTCTTGGCGTTGCTCCAACGCCGCCAACCATAGCCGCGTTCACCGTCGATTCGATTCGTTTGGCCAGCTTCGGAGGTGACCTGACCGCTCTTGCTGAACCGGCAACCTGTTGCCCCAACGGGCTCGTTTGGGTATTAGGGGCCGCTTTCCTGGGTGCCTCATTTACATGCATGACTGCATGAGGCGACGGCAAGTCGCGAGAATTGCGAATTAGTCCACCAGCAATCTCGACGAGCTCGAACATGTTATTTGGACGAGACTTGCGTGATTCCAAACCTGATGATCGGCGGTTCTAGCCACCCCAAATGACTCTCCTGGCCCGTGGTTTGCGTATGCCCAGGATCCACGCACTCATTGTTCCTAGTCTTTTCGCCGTTGACGCACGGAAGCGTTTCGGCACTCGCCTCTGCCCAACCAAAGAAAACACCTATCAAAGGAAACCTAGGCCTTCGTCGTTTCAGCTGAGTTGGAACAGAAGCGTTCTGACTAGAACTGGCCACTGCGAGTCCTGGAAAGGGAATCTTGAAACTATGTCGCTTCTCACGAGACCATTAGTACGATCAGGCAGCCGCTCGAAGGGGATTGGCCTTGTCGCGGCCGCCACATTTATTTGCTTGGCAAGCGGCACGACGTTGTTGGCTCAAGAGACGCCTGAAGCCGCTCCGGCCGCTGCCGCGTTGGCGGATGTCGACACGCTTTGGGTATGCCTCGCGGCGTTTCTCGTGTTCTTCATGCAGGCAGGCTTCGCGCTAGTGGAAACCGGATTCACGCGAGCGAAGAACGCATGCAACATCATCATGAAGAACGTGATGGACTTCTCGCTCGGCACGATCACGTTTTGGATGTTTGGTTTTGGCCTGATGTTTGGAGCGAGTTCCGGCTGGTTTGGGACAAGTCACTTCTTCTATGACGCGGGCGATAACAGCTTCAACTGGGCTTTCCTCTTATTCCAAACCGTATTCTGTGCAACCGCGGCGACGATCGTTTCCGGGGCCATGGCGGAGCGGACGAAATTCACTTCGTATTTGCTTTACACGCTGGGCATCACCTTGCTCGTATACCCAATCTTCGGCGCGTGGGCGTGGGGCGGTTTGCTGGATGGCGGCGGATGGCTTGAAGGCAATGGAACTCTTCTATCTTCGATGTTCGGCGAGGGCGCGGCTTTTCATGACTTTGCAGGATCGACCGTGGTTCACTCAATCGGCGGTTGGTGTGCTTTGGCAGGCGCCATCGTGCTCGGCGCCCGCAAGGGCAAGTTTGGCAAAGATGGCCAGGTGAACGCGATTCCAGGCCACAATATCCCACTGGCTGCCCTAGGCGTGTTCATACTTTGGCTGGGCTGGTTTGGGTTCAATGCGGGCAGCACCACGGCGATTGGCGGGGGCAGCTTTGCTTTGATCTGCATTACAACCAACTTGGCGGCGGCGGGCGGCGCCCTTTCGGCGATGATCGTCTCCTGGCTCAAATTCAAGAAGCCTGACCCCTCATTTACTCTCAACGGAGCGCTGGCTGGTTTGGTTGGCATCACGGCCGGTTGCGACGCAATGCATCCTGGATTCGCTCTCCTGACAGGCATGATCGCAGGCGTGATCGTGGTCTATTCTGTTGTTCTGCTGGACCGATTGAAAATCGATGATCCCGTCGGCGCGGTTTCCGTCCATGGCGTCTGCGGCGCCTGGGGCACACTCGCGATCGGCCTGTTTCAGTCCGGATCGGGTCTGCTGGTCGGTGGCGGCGCGACCCAAGTGTTGGTGCAGTTAGTCGGAATCCTTGCCGCCTTCTTGTGGGCTTTCCCGGTCAGCCTAGGCATCTTCCTGGCGATCCATTATACGGTTGGACTTCGTGTTTCCGAGGAGGACGAACTGGCCGGATTGGACATTACCGAACACGGCATGCACGCCTATCCGCCAGCCTTGATCGGTGAGGGTGTGGCGCCGGCCCCAGCATTTGCCGCCCAAGCGGACACACCGCCGCTTGGCGTCAAGCCCTCGGTTTCAAACGCCTGACACACAACTCGCGAGCGTTTCATGCAGGCAACGGCCGTCCGGCCGTTGCCTGGTCCTCCGCCCGTTGCCTAGCGATCTGCGAGTCAGCAGACAGAGCAGTGTGGCTGATGTTTTCCTCCGTCCAAATGTGGGTGAAATGAAGAAGATAGAAGCGATTGTTCGCCACTTCAAAATCGATGCAGTCAAAGATGCCCTTTCCGAATTCGGCCTGAAAGGAATGACGGTCTGCGAGGTCAAGGGCTTCGGCCGGCAGAAGGGACATAAGGAGACGTATCGCGGCGCCGAGTACGAAATCGACTTTGTTCCCAAAGTCAAGTTCGAGGTCGTCGTCGAGGACGACCAAGTCGACTCGGCCATTGCCGTCATTTTGGACTCGTCCCGAACCGGTCAAGTCGGCGACGGCAAGGTGTTCATTAGCGAGGTCGTAGATTCCGTCCGCATCCGGACAGGCGAACGAGGCGTCGAGGCGCTCTAGCAGAATGGCAACTTACGCTAGGTGGCAACTCACGCGACCTGGCAACTTACGCTAGCTGGCGGTCGTTGGCTGGACGAGGTGAAATTGGTTTCCGCCGCCGTCGATGGCCATCTTGATGCCCTCTTCGAGGCGACCGGTGATGGATTCAGCCGTGTCGCCCAGCTCGCCTCCGGTCACGCTAAGGCTGACGGTGAATTGCAGCAGACCGGAGTCGGTTGGCAGCTTGGAGAGCTCGGCCAGCTCGCGAATACGTTCGGCGATGGTCAGCGCGTCATCGCAGGATGTGTTGGGCAGGATCATCGCAAATCGATCGACATCAAATCTCGCTACATGATCTGACTCGCGCATGGCGGACTCCATGAACTGGGCCGTCGTCCTGAGAACTCGATCGGCCGAGGGTGCTCCGAATCCTTCGGTGACCGCGGCGAAGCCATCGACTCGAAGCAATACCGCGGTCAGCTCTTCTCCCCCTCGGCGAAGGCTAGACGCGTGGCGGTTCAAATCGTCGATGAAGGGCTCTTTCGTGCCCAGCTGAGTGAGCGGATCGATTGCAGGTTCACTCTGCTCTTCGGGTTCGAGTTGGTCATCAGCTTCGAGTTGTTCATCAGGCTCGTCGCTAGTCTGTTCCTCTTGGGTTGGCGGGAGTGCCATACGATGCATTTCGTTGCCGTCATGCCAGTGGCCGCAGTCACGCCCGGACTCTTTGCACAGGTAGAGTGCGTCATCGGCGCGTTTAACCAGTTCTTCATGGGTCTCGCCTTCCATGAATTGCGCCAAGCCGCCGCTGGCTTTGACGCGAAGCTCCTGGCCTTCATGATGGAACGAGGCGTCCGCGATCGCGGATCGAGCTTTCTCGGCGATCGGAATGGCCGACTGCAAGTCGCAACCGGAGAAAATAATGCAGAACTCTTCGCCGCCGTACCGGCAGACCATGTGTTCGCCGGTCACGTTGTCAGTGAGTACGCGGGCAACGCCCCGCAGTACTTCATCGCCAGCTTGGTGTCCGTAGGTGTCGTTGAATTTCTTGAAATGGTCGACGTCGAAGACCATGACACAGGCGGGCGAGTTGGATGACTTGAATTCCTCCTCGCACCGTTCCATCTCGAGATCGAATGCGCGTCGGTTGGCCAAAGTGGTTAGAGAATCGGTTCTGGCCTCTTGAAGATGCGATACGATCTCGGCCTGCTTAGCTTCAATCTCCTGTTCGGCCTCGGCAAGTTGCGATTGCATCTTGGAGTTCGCCGTGAACAGTTGTTCGACGCAGGCGACAATATCGCTTGCCCCTCCGTCTTCCTCAAGGCCTTCATTGATGGCCTGCACGTTTCGAGTATGTTCGTCCACATTGGCAGTCATGCCAGCGGCTATTTGATGCAGTCCAGTCAGCGCGTCTCTCGCGTGCAACGCTTCCATTTGCGCATCGCTGAGTTCCTGTTTGAGGCCAACGTTCTCGTCCGCGTGCACGTGCAATTCCTCGCGCAAACCTTCGTTGTCGCTGAGAGCTCGTCTTAGAGCTGCATCGGTCGCCGGATCGGATTCGGCTTCCAGAGGGCCGTCCCCTCGAAGAAACCACCCGGTGCCGCCGCCGATGGCCGCCGCTAGGGCGACCAAGAACATATCCAGAAACAGCGCGCCCATGGTCATAACTCCGTGCTCTCTTGATCAATCCACAGCGGCGACAACCGCGCGGACACGGGTTGGCCCTCTTCCCGGCAACGCACGGAACGAACCCCCCACTAGTGTCTAAGTAGGTCATGATCGACGTAAGTCAATGATGCCGCCGCGGTTCCCGTTCGATATTCACGATCCAGGCGATGCCCGAACGGACCACTTCCGTTGGTTCGGTTGCAACGTTGGTGCGGAAGATTCAAGATGGTTGGGTCCATCGTATCCATTCGCATCATTCGGAGGCTTCCATGTCATTCCCACGCCACTCAGGTCTAACGCCGGGCATGGCAACGATCCTGGTGTGCAGTTGCTTTCTTGCCGCCGCGTCGAACGTTGCTGGGGAGAAGCCTTGGGCCAAACATGTCGTGTTCGATGGCGGGGCGTGTGCGACAAGCGTCGCTGGCGATTTTACCGGCGACGGCATTCCCGACGTGATTTGCAACTCGGGCGGGCGGACCATCTTGCTGCAGGCTCCGGATTGGAAGAGGACGGTCTTGGAAGGGGAGCTGAAGCTCAATTTCATCCACAGCGAAACCATGGATGTGGATGGAGACGGAGACTTGGACTTCATCGGAGCTCGCTACAAGCCGGGACGCATTGTTTGGCTGGAGCAACCCGAGAACCCCACCAGCGGGCGATGGCGGCTGCGTTTGGTCGATGACGAGGTCAACGGAATTCACGGACTGCTCGTGGGCGACGTTGACGGGGACGGTCAACAAGACCTGCTGGCCAACAGCGCACAACCCAAGGGACCATTCTCAGATTCGTTGGTCTGGTACCAGCGCCAGGTTCGCTCCCCGGTCGGCAAACCGGTTTCAGTTCGCTGGCGCCGACACGTGATTGCCAACCATGACGCGCCTGGCCTCAGCCACTATCTGGGGATCGGCGATGTGAATGGCGACGGTCGAGCCGATGCGGCCAGCGGGGCCAAAGGCGGACCCCAGGACGAAAAAGGGCTGGGCAACTGGTTCGCCTGGTGGGAGGCGCCGAAGGATCCAACGCAATTCTGGAAGAAGCATCTGCTCTCCCATGACGAGCCAGGGGCGACAAATATTCACCCGGCCGATGTCAACGGCGACGGTAAGACCGATTTCATCGCGAGCCGCGGGCACGGGCGCGGTGTCGTTTGGTTTCAAGCGCCGGATTGGAAACGACGCGTGATCCACCCATCGTTGCATGGACCTCATTGTCTGGTTGTCGTCGACATGGATGGTGATGGCGATGTTGATGCGGCGACCTGCGCGAAGGATGACAAGCTTGCGGTTTGGTTTGAGAACGATGGCAAGGGATCCTTCACCACTCACGTCGTCGCCCGTGATCAGGCCGCCTACGACATCCGTGCTCTCGATATGGATGCAGATGGCGACTTGGATCTGATCATCGCAGGTCAGGCCAGCAAGAACGTCGTTTGGTGCGAAAACCCTCGCCGCTGAAGGAATCCATGGTTGCGTTCATAAGCATGCGTTCATAAACATGTTGCCTGCCGAGGGGTCACGAGCCAGCGAGATAAAGACTAAGATTGAGAGGAATGATCATGAAGAAGATGACGACCTAGGATCTCTCTGTCGTTCCCTCTTCCCAAACCCCTGCTGTCAACGGCCCCTGGACTTCCTTCATTCGGGCCGCCGTCCACTTGGCCTTCCCTGAAGAGGATTCGACCCGATGCGCCAATACCTCGACTTGCTTGGCGACATTCTCAATCATGGCGTGGAGAAATCTGACCGGACCGGGACCGGGACTCAGTCGGTTTTCGGACGGCAGTCGCGATACGACCTGACCGCCGGCTTTCCTTTGCTGACCACCAAAAAGGTCCACCTCAAGTCGATTGTCGTCGAGTTGCTATGGTTCCTTCGCGGAGACACGAACACCGCGTACCTCAACGAGAACGGCGTCTCCATCTGGAACGAGTGGGCCGACGACAAGGGTGAATTGGGACCTGTTTACGGCAAACAGTGGCGGAGTTGGCCGATGGCGAACGGCGAAGAGGTCGATCAGATCGCCAACGTCGTGGAGAACATTCGGGACAACCCCGACTCGCGGCGACTGATCGTCAGCGCGTGGAACGTGGGCCAAGTCGACCAGATGGCCCTGCCTCCTTGCCATTTGCTTTTCCAGTTCTACGTGGCTGAGGGAAAGCTATCCTGCCAGCTTTACCAACGCAGCGCCGACGTGTTTCTAGGCGTGCCGTTCAACATTGCGTCCTATGCGTTGCTGTCGATGATGATCGCCCAAGTCACAGGGCTCCAGCCGGGCGAGTTCATTCACACGCTCGGCGACGCCCATCTGTACGTGAATCATTTCCAGCAGGCTCGAACTCAATTGCAGCGAGAGCCGCGTTCCTTGCCGGCGGTGCGCTTGAATCCGGCCATCACCGAGCTGAACGCCTTCCGTTTGGAGGACTTTGAGATCGTCGACTATGATCCCCACCCGCACATTCGGGCCCCTATCGCTGTGTAGAGGCTCAGTCCCGAAGTGGGTTTACGTTGGCGTCTCAAGACGAGTGGGTTGATGAGAATATCCTTGATTGTGGCGGTATCTGAGAACCACGTGATTGGTCGCGATGACGACCTGCCTTGGCGATTGTCGTCCGACCTGCGACGCTTCAAGAAGACGACGATGGGGCACCATATGATCATGGGCCGCAAGACTTATGACTCAATTGGGCGCCCTTTGCCGGGCCGTACCTCGGTGGTTCTGACGCGGCAAGAGAATTATCAAGCGGCTGGCGGAGTCCGCATTGCAAGGTCCTGGGAGCAGGCCATTCAAGAATGCCAAGGAGACGACGAAGTATTTGTAATTGGCGGTGAACAGGTTTATCGGATAGCCCTGCCCCACGCCAATCGGCTCTACCTGACCGAAGTGCATTGCGAGATCCCCGGCGACGCACACTTTCCCGATTGGGATGCGGACGCTTGGTCTGAGCTCGATCGAGAATTCACGGCGGCCGACGAGCGAAACGAGATTTCGAGCACCTATCGAGTTCTGCAGCGTTGCAGCGAGACGCCTCGAGAGACAGAACATCCAGCCCCAGATTGAGCCCAATGAGCCAGAAAACGACAGTTCAGGGCTACCTGCTGAGCATCGCATCGTTCTTTGTGATTATTGCCGGAATGCGGGAAGCGAGCGCGCTGGTTGTCACGTTCTTATTGTCCTTCTTCGTGGCAATCATTCTCACGCCCGGCTTGCGCTGGCTGCAGAAACTGCGCGTGCCGACACCTATTGCGTTGCTGCTGATTGTTGCTTTTGTGGGCACGATCGGTGGAAGCGTTGTCGCCTTGGTGGGGCAATCGGCGAACCAGTTGGTGAAACAACTTCCCGAATATCAAACCCAACTGCAAAGCGAGTTCAACGAATTCGAGGACTGGATGGCTGAGCAAGCTTGGTCCGAATGGCTGCTGGAGACCAAAAACGATCGCCTACCTGAAGATGGCGCGGAACACGACGACGGCCTCGAAAGTTCGGGCGAGCCGACTCGCCCTGTTGACTCGCTCGATGACAAGCTCAACGACAAGCTCGATGATCCGTCGCGGGGAGCGGAGGACTCAGTGAATTCGCCTGGAGCCGCCCCATCGCGCGATGCGCTGGCTGACGCCAATCAGCCGCCGGACCCGAATGGCGGTCGCGGCAAGGCGGAAAGCGTCTCGCAGCTCTTCTCGTTTGAGCCGAGCGATGCGGTCGAGTTGATGAAGAGCTTGCTGGCCGATCTGGGAGGTCTGTTCAGTAGCGCATTCTTGATCTTGTTGACAGTGATTTTCGTGTTGCTCGAGACATCGAGATTTCCCGCAAAACTGGAAGCCGCTGTCGGCGCTAGTGGCGGCACGACAGGCCACGTCCGTGAGATAGTTGACAACATTCGTCGATACATGTTCATCAAGACCTCGACGAGTCTGTTGACTGGGTTGCTCGTGACCGGGTTCTTGTTGAGCTACGATGTCCGCTACGCGATGTTGTGGGGTCTGCTGGCGTTCCTGTTCAACTACGTGCCCAATATTGGTTCGATCTTGGCGGCGGGCCCGGCGGTCGCACTGGTGTTTATTGAACGCGGCCCCACACCGGCCATCATTACGGGCATTGGCTATCTCGTGATCAACATCTTCATCTCGTATGCGATTGAACCTCGCTTTATGGGAGAAGGCCTGGGCCTCTCGACTCTGGTCGTTTTCCTCTCGCTGATCTTTTGGGGTTGGGTCTTAGGACCGATCGGCATGTTGTTGTCCGCGCCGTTGACCATGATCGTCAAGATCATCCTGGCCGATTACGAAGAGACTCGCTGGATCGCCGTCATGCTTGGCGCTAAAGCGCCGGAGCCTGCGCCCGCGGAAGACTAGGGCGCGCTGCTTTTCGCGGCGATCACATCAGCGTTTCGTAGGCGGTCCGCAGCTTGTACCCCTGAGTTGGATTGACCATCTCGATGTAGGCAATCATGCCTCGCAGCCAGCTTTCGAAGTGGGGTTCGTTGTTGCGGTTTTGGGCGGCGAGTCCCGTTCGCTTGGCGTTGTGCAGGATCGCCCGAATGCGACGAATCAAGGGCCTCGGCACGCCAAGTTGGTCGTTGACGACAAGACCGGTCACAGTTTGTCGACCGTGCTTGCGTTGGACGCGAGTCTTGCTTTCCTGCACGGCAAACCCCTCATCCTTGGCAATGTGCCTGACGCGGGCCAGCAAATAGCCGATTCGCTGCTTCACGTCGCCGCTGCCCGAGAAAGTGAGGTCATCGGCATAACGCGTGTATCGGAACTCCAACCGGCGGGCGATGCCCTGCAGGCGATGATCGAGTCCGCGGCTGATTAGGTTCGAGATCGCTGGGCTGGTGCAAGCGCCCTGGGGAAGCGATCGCGGGCCAATCGCCGGATAGAAGACTTGACCGCTGAAGCGAACGATCTCGCGCGGACACTCGGTGCATATTAGCGCCATAATTGTGGCGACCGCGGGTGAATAGCCAAACGAACGAAACAGTCCTTCGGCTCGATAGAACGAGATGGAGGGAAAGAAATCTCGGAGATCCAAGTTGAGGATGACCTCCGAGTTGACGTGGGGCTGAGCATTCGTGACAGTCGAACGCTGCTTGACAAAGCCGTGGGCGGCGTCGTGATGGGGGAGTTTCTCAAGGACATTTTCCAGCACCCAGCGCTGGGCGTTTGCGATCTTGCGATGCGGCGCAGCGAGCCTCCGTACGCCACCGCTTTTCTTCTTCGTCTGAAACATGACATAGTGAATACGCGTGGGCGATTCATTGTGAAACGCCAACCAGCGCAGCTGAGAAATCGGGAGCCCCATGGCTTCCGCCAACTCGGCAGGCGTTGAGAGCACGGGCAGGTGGTTGGCTTCCAGCTTCTCAATGTTGGATCGACGGTCGGCCAGTCCCTTCGATACGCCTCGACCAAGAAAGACGATGTCCGTGGCTCGCCGCCGGGCAACCGCCTTGCGGTGCTCGTCTCTCTTTGCTTCCGCCTCTCGCTTCTTTTGCTCTTTGATCCGGTTCGCTTCGGAACGACTGCGATCCACTGCTTGCTGCCCGACGTCTCGCAGATAGGACCCTCGATCCTGGAATACCTCCATCCGCCGACCGACGTCGTGGATCTCGGCCAGTTCTTCTGCACTGATCAAGCCATAGCCGACCATGGTCCGATCGATGACCCGGATCCTCGGCAAGTCCTCGGACGGGATAACATGCAGCGAATCGTAATAGGCCGATTTCCAGTCGGCCGAGTCGGTAGCGGCCAACGCGTCACCCTCCGCCAGCGGGGCGAACTTATCGGTGTCCAGGCCGCCAAGCGTCAAGTTCTGCGGCGCGGGGCTTCCGCCCGCTGGCTGAAGAATGGGCGGGGACTGACCAGGGCGATAAGGAGAAGCTTGACCGCTTTCAGCAGAAAAGTCGATTCCGGCGCTTGAGTCGTCGCGAGGCTTGTCAGTCGAGCCGCCGCCGAACAACGATTTCAAGAAGTCGAAGATTCCCATCCTAGGGTCTCGTCTTTTTGGAGTCGAAAACAGAAACGAAAGGGGGATGCGCCGCGCTAACTTCGTACCGCGGACCAAGGTCGTTCACCAAGGCCGTAGTGCACCATTGGCAATACGAAAGCCTTGGCTTGTTTTGGTCGCAGTTGCCAATGGTGCACTACGGCCAAACGAACAACGGCCTTGGGGAAGAAATGCTCACAAAGCTCAACCACGGCGGAACGCCGCAGAAAAAGTCTTAGTTCGTCGCACTCCCCCTCCCGTCTAATTCTGTTCTCCACAATTCTAAATGATTCCACCGGCGACACCACCGTTTTCGCGTCGCCAAAATAAGTACACGCTGTTAAGTTCTTCCCGACCAACGCAAACGTCGATCGTACCAATCGTCGCTTTCCTTAGCATCTCCCAGCCAAACCGCGTCGCGCATCGCTTGAATGTGTCGACAGGGACCGTTGCGGATCCCGAATTGATAATGCCACTTGCATCCGCACTTTCCCTTTCGGACCATCCCATCCGCATCGATCAAGGCCTCACACGACTTGCCCTGCGACTTGCCAGTCAGAATCGTTCCGCCTCGCGGGCCGCTCTCGCGCGTCACAATCTTCATTTGGTTTTGGGCCAATATCGATTTGGCGCCACGGACCTCAGGGTGAGGCGGCGAGAGTTCCCGGTCGGACAACTCCATGGGTGTGACTTGGCGCCAGCGGAAGAGGTCGGCGTGCAGGTCGTAGATCACCTGCCCCCGCAGCGCCAGTTGGTTGACCGCGGCGGCGAGCGGGCCGGAATCTGATTTCAAGCTGAGCGACAGGTCGGTCAAGCTCATCGCGCGTTGCCGGCTCAACATCTCAGCGGCTTTGGCCACGAGTCGCTCGCTGGGCGTTGATTGAGGCAGCAGCATTTGCACTGCGCTGCCTCGTGTCCAATCATTCGTCGTCCAACCGCTCAGGCCGAGAGTCAACCGCATGTTGCCCATATGCACGACCCAAAAACTGGGCAATCCTGTTCCCAACAAGTAGACGTCGACCTGAGCGGCCAGCGGCAGGATGCGGGCGAGCGTCAACAACCGTCGTCTGCCCCAGACCCGAATCGGCTCATCGACCGGACCTCGGTACGTTGTCGAGGGGCTCTCAATCGTCTGCTCCCACGGTTCGAGCACCAGTCGCGGCGCTTTGCCGTCGGCCAGTTCAAAACGGATTGCGCGGGGGCTCGTGCGAGCCTTGTGTCGCTTCAAGTAAGCGAGCAGCGAATAGACTGCGGAAACCGATAGCGGCACGCGCCGCATGGGGATCCCCATCGCGCTCTGCAACTGCATGAAGCCGTGGAGCCAACCGTCTGGAAGATCGATCTTTTCTTCACGGTAGTCATCTTGCTCCTCCGTCTTGACCTCAAACCCCTGCGGGTCGATGTTGAAACGCGTCTCGCGATAGGTCCGCAGCGTTTGAAAACTGTTGTACAGATCCCATGAATAATCGACGTTCGTCGTGCCCCGACTCTCCTGATTAGCTCGTCCAAAACAGGAGTCTCGATCAACGGTCAGGCAACCGTAGCTAGACTCGTCGCGTGAGAAACATTCGAAGAAAACGACGTCTTCCGAGACAGTGATCACAGGGTCGTAGGGCATCAGCTTCCGCCACAGATCCTGGTTGCGTTGCCGCAGCAACACATTCAGTTGCTTGCGAGACTTCCAATAGCGGAAAAGAGCCTGCTTGTGCTCATGCTTCAGCGCCGGCGACGGCGTTGATTGGTGAGCTGCTTCAAGTTGTTCGCGAGCGCGCTCGTGGGCTTGCTGACGAACGACCTGTTCGCGCAGTTGTTGTTGTTTTCGCCATAGTTCGTAGGCCGTCTTGTCTCGCGGCTGGAACGTCAAGTCATTGATCACCACATCATGCAAGGCGCTAATGGCTTCTCGAAAGCGAAGCGGCTCGGCCAGTGGCGCGTCAAACGCCACAGCGTCCCGAGCCAAGTTGGGCGCCATTTGCAGGATCCTGCGCCCGCTGCTGTCGTTGCGAACTCCGCTCCGACCGAGGTAGCTCATTGTCAGATTCATACGGGCTCCTCCGATGCCGGCGTCATCCACTGCAGTTCCGGCAGCTGCTGACCCAATTTCTCTTTCAGCAGCGAGTTGCCGACGGCGAGACGGACCACTTCGGAGAGGGCGCGGCGACGCTCTGGCCCTCGAATGGATCGCACCGCTACGGCCAGCACGGGCAACAACCGATCCGCGGCGTCAGGGTCTTGTGCGATGGCCGAGGCGACTTGTTCCACCGCTTTCAGCTTGGTCCGCCCACCTCGGTGCACGCCCAAAATCACAGCCGCCCAAATCGGTGAAATGTCATGGGCTGGGAGAGCGGTTTGTCGAGCTCGCGTGGCCAGACTCTCCACCAGACGGATCTTGACATCTTCAAAAGGAGATTCAATCAACTGCGACCACAAGCTCGCGTCCCCATACCCCGGGGATTGCTCGTCCTCAAGCCAATCCAAAGCCGCTTGTCGCGTGTTCTGTTGCATCGCGTCAAAGAACTCAATGGCCTGATTCGCGTCGTATGCTTGGGCGGAACTGATGGCGCCGAGCGCCCACGCTGTGATCTTGCCCGCAACGGCGGCGCACTTGGCGGACGCCAGCGCGACCAGGTCTGCTGTTGGGCAAGCTTCTTTCTCGTGCCGTGATTGAAGCAACGCAAACCCCATGTCCGCAACCGGGACAGGCTCTGCGCAGGAGAGTTCGATCAACTCCCGCGAATCCAATCGGTTGGGCGCCACATGCAGTTGCATCGCACTGCAAATCGTCGGCAACACCCCAGGGCTGGCCTCCTCAAGCAGCCTCAACCAGCGGTCGACTCGCATGCTCGCCAGAGCAGGATGACTTTGGAACAACTCCATCGCGAACTCGTGCACTCGAGTGTCCGGATGAGACAGCATGGCGACCAAATCAGAAATGTCGATTCCCGCCAGCGCGGCTTCGTTGTCCGACTGAAGCAGCTCCATGGCCCATTGCCGTACAAGCGAGCTGTTGGCGGTTAGTATCAAGCGAACAAGCATAGGGCCAGCCGCCTCGGATCGCCACAGATCTGGCTGATAGGGTTTGGCGGCCAATTCGCCCAATCCACGTCCGCGAGCAAGGTTGACGTGGACTGCGCCGATCTCGATTGCATCGTGATGAAAATAGCACGCGTGCATCAGCGACCAGTTGTCGAGGATATTTTCTCCCTGGGCGAAATCGTCATCGACGTATTGAGCCAAAGCCGTGGCGACGCCCTTGAGGTACGTATTGGGTTCGCGATAGGCCAACTGTCGAAATCCTCGCCAGACGCGGCGCCGCAAGTAATTCCTCGTGCGGTGGGAGAACATCTGGTTTTCAGGCCGATTGATGATGTCCGGCAGCGGATATTCCCGCCTGATCCCCAAGTAGACGTATTCCGCCGTGCGCCCTTGTTCGTCAACGACCGTCTTATTCGGTTTGGCGTAGAGCGCTTCCTCCGTCCAAGACCGGTGTGACTGGCTGTCGTAACGGTACCGCTTCATGCGTTTGCGGCGAACGAGGCGGTCGAAGGCGACCAGGAAGTGCGGTAGGATCTCCCAGTCCTGTTCGGCTTCATGATGCTTGAAGAGCCGTTTCACGAGAACTTCATGCCCGGGCAGATTCAAGTCGGTTTGTAAGTAGCCGACCACTTGAGCTCGCGACCAGGGCCTGGTGTCGGCCGCCCAGCGATCGGCGAATGACCGCAGGAAGGCATACCTGTGAAACTGCTTCAAGAGATCCAGAAAGCGATCGTCTTCAGCGCGAAAACACTCGTCGAGCATCAAGGTGGAAGGTGGTTCAGCCATCGTGAATCCAAGTCGTGCGACTCCGGTCTTTCAAACACGGCTTAGTCGCGAAAGCGGAACGAATAAAGGCTGGCGTCGACCAACTGAAACCGCATTTGAACTGCCCCCTTTAGGTCGCTCAGCGATTTCTGATTGTTCTTGGTGGCTTTCCACTTGGCGACCATGTCGATCGAATCGCCCGACATCGGTTCGCAATCTGCGAGCGAGAAACCCTCGATGGGCTGACCCTTGTGGTCAAGCAATTCCACGCGAACTGATCCGCCATTTGACGCCTTGAAGTTCAGTTCGAGTTCCTTGCCGTCGAAGGTGATCGGCTTCGTCAAAACTTGACCGCCGCCCTTGCCCGCTTGCAGTGAAACGAATCCGTCAACACGGTAGACAAAGCGTCGAAGTCGACTGTCTGGGCCGGCGTAGTAAGCCTCTGTGCCGTAGACCGAGTAGTGTCGCTCATCGCCAGGCAGCTTGAGCAAAGCGTTGGCCATATAGTTACTGCGGTTGCCGTCGCGGTCCTGAGGGGCAGTGCGAGGAATCACGGGCTTGTTCCATCGCTTAAATGTCAATCCGTCGCGACTCGACATGAACACAGGTTCAACTTGACTTCCCTGGGGTATGAACCGCGTGGGAAAACCAATTCTAAGATGTGGCGCGCGTTCGTAACTGCGGATCGCGTTGGTGTACAGGTGCTGCTTGGGCGCCTCGGGGAACTTGAGCAAGACCGGATCGGTCCAGGTGAGGTAGTCGTCTGAGGTGCAGGTCATGATGGCGCGAACGCCGCTGACAAACGTGCGATGATAGTCGACGTATTTCTTGGAATGCGGATCCCAGAAGGCGAGATTCTGCGAGTCAAAGGCGCCCTTGGTGATCACCGGCTCTTTCTGCATGAGCGACCACCGCAAACCATCCGGCGACTTAAACGCGTACAAGCCGGCTCGAGGCTTTCCGCCGCGGCTCAACCCTTTGTATTGGGCGTCCTTGGGGCAGTTCGGATTGAGGTCTCGGAAGGCGACAAAACAGTGGGCGCCAAGCCCTTTGAGAATAATGTTGTTCTGTTTAGACCCGTTCCATTCGTGCAGCCCAAGCTTCGGCTTGATCCAATTCACGCCGTCTCGGCTTTCCGCATAGCAGGTAACTTCGGGGTGGGCGGCCTTCATCTTCTCGTTGGCGTGCGAACCCCGGTAATACATCCGGTAGATGTCGCCGTCTTGAAAGATGGTGTAATAGGCGCACGTGTTCCCCTCCCACGGCTCGCCCGTCACCAACACAACCTCCTTCGGCTCGGGCTCGTGTACGAACTGCTCCACGTCGCCGCTCAGCGAGTCGATCAAAAAAGTGTCGGCGAACAATTCTCTCCGCGCCCCAATATCAATTGGCTCTTTGGCCTGCGCACGCGTCGCCAACAGCCCGCTGGAGAGAATCGTGAATAGCACGAGAGTACGATTGATCATCAAAACCACCTTGTCGTATTGAAGTCGGTCTTCATTTCGATATTGGAAAGACTCATCGTCTCAGAGCGGTCGCTATTAGAACGCGCCGATAGCCCCCGCTGCAAGTTTCCTGAGTTGAACTTGCCTGAACCTCTCGCAAGAAGATCTGGTCGCCCCATTCAGCACACGTTTCAAGGCGATTCCGGCCCGGGGAGGCGATCTGACTTTCTCTTACTCTGGCGCCTTCGATACAACGCTCTCGGCTGTTTTTCCGACGAATAGATGGGTGCGCTCGGTGTCAGCTAGAAGGTCAGATCCTCGGTCGTCGAGGGAGCCGGGTTGCGGCCGATTTGTTGCGTGCCGAATCGAAGTCGACGGAGCCGAGACGCGGCAGCTCGACCCCAATCGGGTTAGCGTGCCTGACGCGAATCCGTTGATTCCTGCGTCTGCGATTCGGACTTAGCGGTATTCTTGAGAGTTGGCGCCGCAAGAAGAAGAAAAACGGCGGTTGCCCAGTGGGCAACCGCCGTCTTCCCCGGAGGTATGAATAGTTATGAGTCCAGGGATCGGGGTCGGCGCTGACTGGCCGCCCCAACAGATGTAGTATCCAAACGTCTGACCCCGGCGGGTATCACGCGTTTGCGTGAAACAACAGTTTTCTTGAAGTGGATTTGTCTCGATCAAGATGCCCACAGGGATCTGGGCGAGCGTAGAATGGAATGATCTCGTGCGGCTGCGGCCGGAACGGATTGGTGCTCGTTGCCGGCTTCTCTATAGTTGATGGTATGAATCACTGCCGCCCACACCGAACAACGCCTCCGGTCGCCTGGCTCGCCTGTTGCGCCGTTGTCTTCCTGTGCGGTTGCTGGAACGCCGGCTCAGGCCGCCGAGAGGCGTCTGAGACGGTAGAGCGTTTGCCCAATCGCTTCGCGCGGGCCTTTGCCTATCGGGTGAGTTCGCGAGTGAAGGCATTGAGTCGCGAACAAAGGTCGATTCGGTCAAGGATTCAATCACTACCACCCTATTCGCCTCAGATGAATCTTGGTGCCGGGTTCCATAGTGAATTCACAGAGGATCCTTTCTCGGTTCACTGGGTGCAGATCGATTTGGGAAAAGAGTACAGCATCGACACGATCGCATTGGTGCCGACGTACGTTCGGCGAGACGACGCCAATGTCTGGGGTTACGGATTCCCACGACAGTTCTATATCGAAGTTTCCAACGACCCGAATTTCGAGACCTCAACGCGGATCTACGAGACGCCCGCGGATGCTCCCAACCCAGGTAAGTACCCGCTGCTGATTCCGGGGGTCGTCGTGCGGGGACGCTACATAAGGCTTACCTGTACGGAATTGGCGATGGAGGGTGATCACGCGTTCTTCGCGCTTGGAGAAATGATCGTCCTTTCCGGCATGCGGAACGTGGCCTTATGGCGTCCGCTCACCGCGTCGGACACGGAGGAGGCGGAGCTGCGTTGGTCGATAGAATACTTGGTCGACGAGATATCGCTACTTCCTTTGTCCACCTACCGTCAGTTGAGTCCGACTGACGGCTTTCAGTCGAAGGCGTTTGACGATGTCGAACAAGAAATCGAAGTGGTCGTTGATCTAGGACAAGTTCTTCCAGTCGATGAAGTTCGGCTTGTCCCCGCGCTCCCATTGCATCGACCAGACATTCCAGGTTGGGGTTTCCCTGTGGACTTTCAGGTCGACCTGTTGCAAACCCTCGATGATTCGGAACCGGTGGTGATCTACGACAGTCGAAACCAAGAGTTCCGTCACTCCATGCATCGACCGATGGTGATTCCCGTTGCTTCGCGCGAATATTTCCTCAGGCAGGAAGACACTGCTTTGGGAGCGATGCAGTCTCAATGGGAGTTGCCTGCCGTTCCCGTCGACGCTCGCTACGTACGCATCCGAGCCAAGAAGTTGGATGGTCGCATCCGACCTTATTACTTTGCCTTGGCGGAATTGCAGGTCTATTCAGGCAGCATCAATGTGGCCCGGGATAGGCCCGTGTCGGTCAGCGCGGAAGGCTTGCCGAAACCGGGCTCGCGGGAGAAATCTTCGTCGCGCTGGGACCCGTCCTATTTGACCGACGGGTTCGGCAGCCGACGACGGTTGATGGAGTTGTCACAATGGTTGTTCGAGCTGGAAGAGTTGCGATTGCTCGAAGCGAGGTCGACGCGAATTGACGGGGCGTTGCAGGCGGCCGTGGCTGACATTTGGCGATGGTTTGTGTGGTCTGTGGGCATCTTGATGTCGACGGCGTTGGCCTTTGTCATTGTCTACAACAGTCGCCTGCGCTACCAATACCGACGCCATGCTGAGCGACTGCGTAACCAAATCGCCAGCGACTTGCACGATGACATTGGAAGCAACCTAGGTACAATCGGCCTGCTCTGTGAATCCGTCTCTAAAGGGCAGCTTACGGACCAGGAGAAACGCTCACTTGTGGACATCCGAGAAATCGCGGTGGAAACGAGTGATGCGATGCGCGATATTCTCTGGATTATTGACCCCGCCTCAACTCGACTCGAAGATTTTGTCGGAAGACTCCGCAGCGTAACCAACCGCTTGTTGACGAGTCAAGAGTCTGTGTTCACCGTACCGGAGTCATTGCCCGAGTGCGCTATTCCGCTGGCATGGCGCCGAAACATGTTTCTCTCCGTCAAGGAGGTGCTGCACAACGCGGCGAAACACAGCCAGTGTGAGACCGTGAAGATCGCTGTGGTCGTCGAGCGGAATCGATTTGATATGCGGATCCAAGATGACGGTGTGGGCTTCGATTTGGACGCTCGCAGCCGTGGTTTCGGAATTCGAAACGTGCGCCGCCGATTGCGCGAGTTGGGCGGCGTCGTGAAGTTTGAACCTGTTGTCGGCGAGGGCACGACTGTGCTCCTGCAAGCTCCCTTGCCGCTGCAACTTTCAACCGAGTAAGGACTGCCAACAATGGTCGAAAATACTGAGCCGATATCGGTTTGGCTGGTCGAGGACAATGAACGACTGCGCCAGACGTTGCGAGATTCCATAAACGCTGCGGGCGGATTTGAGTGCAGCGCCGACCACGGCAGCCTCGAAGATGCGATGGCCCAGCTGAAAAGCCACGACGCACCACGAGTGCTGTTACTCGACATCGGCCTTCCCGGTGTGGATGGGATTACCGGTTTGCCGAAACTGAAAGCCGCCGCGCCCGAGACTCGGGTGGTCATTCTGACCGTGTTCGACGATCAGGATCGCGTATTTCGAGCTGTTTGCGCGGGTGCCGACGGCTACCTGCTCAAGACATCGTCCATCGACCGCATCGGCGACGCGATTCGCGAAGTCGCGGCCGGCGGCGCTTCGATGAATTCCGAGATCGCGAGAAAAGTGCTCAACACGCTGACCAAGCAGAACACGAAGAATTCAGACACGATGCTCACCGATCGGGAACAAGACGTGCTGCGACTCGTCGTCCGCGGATTGACCAAAAAGGAGATCGCCCGCGAACTCGACCTTAGTCCCCACACCGTCGATTCGCATCTACGACATATCTATCAAAGGCTGCACGTCAACAATCGAGCCGGCGCGGTGGCGGCCGCTTTGCGAGATGGCCTGATCTAGGTTCAAGCCCCGCCGTCGCCAAGCGAGTCAGCTGGTGATGATGTCGTCGACGGTCCCGCCGGAGGGAATCATCGGCAGCACATGTTCGGTGTAGGGAACCTGGATATCCAAGACGTAGGCCCCCTGGTAGGAAATCATCTCTTCCAACGCCGAACGAAGGTCCTCTCGTTTGCTCACCGTGCTCGCCCCGCAGCCATACCCTTTCGCAATCGTGACAAAGTCGGGATACCGCTCCACAACATAGTCGTCGTCGCCTTTGCCTTCCGCCTCTCGGTGGTGCGTGGGGCCCAAGTAGGTGTGGGCGCGGTTGCCATCCATGAAGCGATCCTCCCACTGGACAACCATGCCCAAGTGCTGGTTGTTCAGCAACATGACTTTGACCGGGATATTCTCACAGTGCAATGTCGCCAATTCCTGGATGTTCATTTGGAAACTGCCATCGCCATCGATGTCGATGACCAACGCATCAGGGTGGGCAATTTGAGCGCCCATCGCGGCGGGCAAACCGAAACCCATTGTTCCCAAGCCAGAACTGGAGAGCCAAGTTCGCGGACGATCGAACTGATAATACTGGGCGCCCCACATTTGGTGCTGGCCAACGCCGACCGCAACAATCGTCTTTCGGTCTTGAGTCAATTCAGAGAGCGCTTGAATCGCGTGTTGTTGCCGAATACCTCCGAACTCTTCGTCGTATTGATACGGGCTCTCCAACTTCCACGCCTTGCAACTATCCACCCAGGCGGAAATGTCGCCCGCTGGCTCGACGATGGCGTTGAGTTGCTTTAGCGCTCTCTTGACGTCGCTAACGATGGGGATTTGGGCCGGCTTGTTCTTATTCAATTCCGAAGGGTCAATGTCGATGTGCACGATTTTCGCGCCCTTTGCGAACTCGGCCAGATTGCCAGTTACCCGGTCGTCAAAACGAACGCCGAGCGCCAGCAGCAAATCGCATTGTTGGACGGCCTTGTTGGCGTAGACGCTGCCATGCATGCCAAGCATGTCCATGCAGAGCGGATCGGAGTTGGGAAAGACGCCGAGCCCCATGATCGTCATGGTCACCGGAATACCGGTCTTGGCGGCGAGTTCGCGCAGCTCATCGCTTGCTTCCGCTGCGATGACCCCACCGCCCGCATAGATCAACGGGCGCTTGGACGCCTTGATCACCGCCGCCACCTGTCGGATCTGCTCATCGCTCGCTACCCGATCTTTCAAGTAGTAGCCGGGCAGATTCATCGGCTCGTCCCAAACGGGACTATGCATGGCCTCCTGCACATCCTTTGGCAAGTCAATCAGGACCGGGCCCGGTCGCCCCGTGGTCGCGATGTGGAAAGCCTCTCGGACGATGCGAGCAAGGTCTTTGACGTCGGTCACCAAGTAGTGATGTTTCGTGATCCCTCGGCAGACTTCGACAATCGGCGTCTCTTGAAAAGCGTCCGAACCAATCACGGGCGTCTTCACTTGCCCCGTGATGGCAATAAGCGGGATGCTGTCGAGCTTCGCGTCCGCAATCGCCGTCACCAGGTTCGTGGCGCCAGGACCGCTCGTCGCCATGCAGACGCCTGGCTTGCCCGTGGTTCGGGCATAGCCCTGGGCTGCGAAACCACCCCCCTGCTCATGCCGTGGCAGGATCGTGCGAATCTCACTCTTGTACTTCGTCAACGATTGATGAAGCGGCATACTGGCGCCGCCGGGGTAGGCGAAAATCACCTCAACGTCATGGTTGAGCAGCGATTGGACGAGAATATCCGACCCCGACGTTGGAACGCTGACGGTCGAGGTCGAGTTGGACGCCATGACATAACTCCTCTTGTCTCTTGTGCTTTTGCCAATTCGGCTGGCCGTGCCAGTCCTTAACCGTGCCAGTCCTTAACCGTGCCAGTCCTTAACCGTGCCAGTCCTTAACC
>CAZWOU010000009.1:38236-59944 GCA_964635375.1 uncultured Pirellulaceae bacterium
CTTAACCGTGCCAGTCCTTAACCGTGCCAGTCCTTAACCGTGCCAGTCCTTAACCACACCAGCCTCTAACCGTACCTTGGCGCCAAAGCGAACGCGCATACAGACTTCAGCTTATGTCATCCCCGAGGAATGTCTACCGCAAATCAGCCGGGAGCTGCCCTTCAAGGTGGAGAATGCCAGGCTAGGCAGAACCGGGATTCGTCGTTTGCGACCGCGTCGGTCCCGTCCGCGCTTCTCGAGTTGTCTTCTCAGGGACGCACGGCTACGCTGGCGGGTGAAGCCCCACTGAACGGTCGCCGAATTTCGAAACTCCAAACAGCGGCGCCAAACAGCGGCGCCAAACAGCGGCCAGCCCGCAGGCGTGTGTGGTGCGGCCAATGCACCTTCCTCGCCATCAGGCGGCATTATCGTTCATCGACGTGTTCCATTCATTAGAGAATCGTTTCTACGAATGAAAGAGCTATTTGCTATCGCCGTGGGCGGCGCTGCAGGGGCCGTCGCTCGCTATTTGGTCAGGCTGTTGGCCGATCGATACGTGGGCCAAGAGTTTCCTTGGGGAACCTTCTTCGTCAACGTCGCCGGCTGTTTTCTGTTGGGAATTGTGGCGGCGATTGGGATGGCCCGTCGCGACGTGCCGGCGTATATCCAGCACGGCGTCGCAATCGGATTCTTGGGCGCTTTGACCACGTTTTCAACATTTGGATTCGAGACTTTTCGCCGCATGGAAGACGGGAAGTGGGCGCTGGCCTTCTCCAACATCGCTGCGAATCTGTTGATTGGCCTGCTCGCCGTATGGCTTGGACTGCTACTGGGCAAGTCTCTGTTTGGCGTCGCTGGAGAGTGAGACAAGACGCTTTAGGGGAAGCTTGCCTACTTGTCTCAGGTTCAACGTTGCTGCCGCGTCTACTGGTCCGCGTCTGCTGGTCCGTGTCTACTTTGCCAGTTGCGGTGCGAGAAAGCGACCGGTGTGATTATCCTTGATCTCGGCGATCAACTCGGGCGGCCCCTCCGCTACCAGATGGCCACCCGCCTCACCGCCTTCCGGCCCCAGATCAACAAGCCAGTCAGCGCACTTGATAACGTCCAAGTTGTGTTCGATCACGATCACGGTGTTCCCGCGATCAACGAGTTTTCCCAGCACTTCAAGCAGTTTTCGGATGTCGTCGAAGTGCAGGCCGGTCGTCGGTTCGTCCAGAAGATAGAGCGTCTTCCCTGTGTCGACTCGCGCCAATTGGGTCGCCAGCTTGACCCGTTGGGCCTCGCCTCCAGAGAGCGTCGTGGATGGTTGTCCAAGTTTGACGTAGCCCAAGCCGACATCGGCAAGCGATTCGAGCAAGCGGTGGATCTGAGAGAAGTTCTCGAAGAACTCGCATGCTTGACCCACCGACATTTCCAGTACGTCCGCTATCGACTTGCCTCGGTAACGGACTTGCAGCGTCTGCCGATTGAAACGCTTGGCGTTGCATTCTCCGCAGACCACGTACAGGTCGGAGAGAAAGCTCATTTCGATCTTTTGGGTACCTTGTCCCTGACAGGCTTCGCAACGACCGCCTTTGACATTGAAACTAAAACGGCTCGCCTTGTATCCGCGTTGTTTGGAGTCTCGGGTCCCGGCGAAAACTTTGCGAATTTCGTCAAACACTCCGGTATAGGTGGCCGGGTTGCTGCGCGGAGTGCGGCCGATCGGCGATTGATCGATCTCGATCACCTTATCGATCTGACTGGCGCCGCGCAGTCCTGAGTGGGGGCCCGGTTTGGGCCCGACGCCGCCCAATCGGCGTTTGAGAGCTCGGGCCACGGTTTCGTTGATCAACGAGCTCTTGCCAGATCCGCTGACTCCAGTGACGCAGACCAACGCACCCAAGGGAAACCGCACGTCGATGTTCTTTAGGTTGTTGGTCGCGGCGCCGGTCAAGTGCAAGGACCTCGACTTGGCGGTCCGTCGTCGCGACTTTGGCACGTCAATGCATTTGGCGCCGCTGAGATACTGTCCGGTAATCGAAGCCGGGTCCGCTGCAACTTGGTCAGGGGACCCCACGGAGACGATGCTTCCGCCCAACTCTCCCGCGCCGGGGCCCATATCGATCAGTTGATCCGCCTCGCGCATCATCGACTCGTCGTGCTCGACAATCAACACGCTGTTTCCCATCTGCTGCAAGTCCCTCAGCGCGCCGATCAAGCGACCGTTATCGCGAGGGTGCAGCCCGATGGAGGGTTCGTCGAGCACGTAGCAGACGCCGACGAGCGACGATCCGATGCTCGTGGCCAACCGCACTCGCTGCAATTCGCCCCCGCTCAGCGTATCGGCTGGGCGGTCGAGCGTCAGATAGCCCACGCCGACCTTATCGAGGAACGCCAGTCGCTTGGAGATTTCTTCTAGCAGCGGTCTGGCGATGGGGAGCTGCGACGCGTCCGCCTCAATACCGTCGAAGAAGACTCGAGCTCGTTCGACCGATAAGGCGGTCATCTCCTGGATCGCCAGCCCGGCGTAACGGACACTTGAGGCCTCTTTTCGCAATCTCGAACCGTTGCATTCGAGGCATTCGACCTCGCCGCGAAACGCGGTGAGCTGTTCTTGCTTGGATTTCTTCGTGGCCGTCGCGAGTTCCTTCTCCAGGGCAATCAGCAACCCTTCGAACTTTCCATTGCTGCCGTGAAACAGTTTCTCCAAGAGCTGCGGCTTCCACTCGGCGAGCGGCAGATCCCAGCCAAACCCCTTCAACTTGGCCAGGCTCGTCAACTCGCTCCGGCGTTTCTTCATGGCGGCGGGCGAGAGGTTTCGCCAAGGGGCGATCGCGCCGCCATCGATTGACAACGAATAGTCGGGAACGATCAACTCGGGGTCGAATTGACGTTTGACGCCGAATCCTTCGCACTCCGGGCAAACGCCGTACGGGCTGTTGAAGCTGAACGTCCGCGGTTCGAGTTCTTCATAGCTAATGTCACACGTCGGGCAGGCGTAGAGCGTGCTGAACAGCTTGTCGATCCAAGTGCCTCGTGGGTTCTGTTCGTTTGTCTGTTCTTCATCGAGGTAGCATACCGAGCAGAGTCCGTCGCCATAGCGAAGCGCCAATTGAAGCGACTCGGCGACTCGACTGCGAACGCCGTCTCGGATGATGACGCGATCGACGACCGCATCAATGTGGTGCACCTTACGTGGCTCCAGCTCCGGCAGATTCTCCATGTCGAAGATTTCGTTGTCGATGCGAGCTCTAACGAATCCGGCCTTGCGTATGCGGGCCAAGACATCCTTGTGGGCGCCGCGGCGGCCGCGAATCAAGGGCGCTAAGATCATCGTCTTGCAACCATCGGGCAACTGCATCAGTCGCTCGTGAACTTGCTCCAAGGAGAATTGCTGAATCGGAGAACCGCATCCGTAGCATTCAGGCTCGCCAAGCCGAGCCATCAACAAACGCAAGTAGTCGTAGACTTCCGTGACTGTGGCCACGGTGCTGCGCGGGTTGTGGCTGCCGGGCCGTTGATCGATGCAGATCGTCGGTTGCAGACCATCGATCAAGTCGACATCCGGGCGCTCTAACTGATGAAGAAACTGGCGAGCGTAAACCGAGAGACTCTCGATGTACTGTCGCTGACCTTCCGCGTACAGAGTGTCAAACGCCAAACTGCTCTTGCCAGACCCGCTGGGTCCCGTGATCACAACCAACTTGCGGCGCTCGATGTCTAAATCGACATCTTTGAGATTGTGCACCCTGGCGCCGCGAATGCGAAGCTGCGGCGACCGCCCATTTGTGCTGGGCGAAACGGAAACCGGGTCAGTCGGCGACGTGTGCGGCATGCAGACGTAGTTGTTATGAACAATGAACCGCGAGGCCAGCGCCTCAATTCGTCCTCGCCGCAACTCCGTGCGGTTCAGCGGGTCGCAGATCACCCTCAGGACAACACCCGTCGGACAACGCTACGACCACTCGCTATGCGGCCCATTTTGGTCGATCGGCAAACCCTCTAGCCTACCATTGGCCAACCGCGGTTGCGAGAGTGGAGAGAGTCGAGGTGATTGGGTTATACTTGAGAGCAAGTCAGGGCCGCGATGCAATGCCCGATTTCCAGCCGCTCGATTTCCAGCCACTCGATTTCCAACCACTCGATTTCCAACCACGCTCCTCGCGACCCAGAGAGGGAAACCCAGACGTGCTCCGAACTACTGGTGAACGAGGCGGCGGCGTTTCCCGGCGAGCGATGCTCCAAGCGGGTCTGCTAGGCGGGGGCGTCTGCGGTGGTTTCGGCCTCGCAGAACTGTCGCGACTGCAAGCCGAAGACGCTGTCTCGACGGGTGCATCGACGGGCGCCGATACTAACGTGATACTGTTTTGGCTGAGTGGCGGACCCGGCCATATGGAAACCTGGGACCCCAAGCCGAACGCACCCGCCGAGTTTCGCGGGCCGTTCGGGGCGATCCGCACCAGCGTGACAGGAATCGAATTCGGCGAATTGCTTCCAAAGACGGCCGCTTTGATGGAACATCTGGCTGTGTTGCGGACGGTCAACCACGGCTCGGGCGACCACACCAAGGGCAACCACTGGATGCTGACCGGTTTTGAAGGACCTGCATTCAACGCGCCGGACAATCGAGTCCAGCGACGGCCTTCGATTGGCTCCGCCTCCGCTCGACTGCGAGGCGCGAACCGACCTGGCATGCCTCCCTATATCGGCGTTCCCCATTTGCGTGGCGGCACCGACAACCTATTCCACTACGCCTCTTACCTGGGCGGCGGATACAATCCGTTTGTGGTGAATTCAGATCCCAACACCACGAACTTTGCCGTGCGAAACCTCTCCTTGCCCAAAGATCTCTCCTTGAGTCGGTTGGAGAGCCGTCGCGAGCTGCTGGCCTCCTTTGATCGCACCACGACTCGTCTCGAACCGGCCATGTCCGACGTCGATAAGCACTTGCAAAACGCCTTTGAGTTACTGTCGAGCCCAGGTGTTCGCGAGGCGTTTGACATTACTGCCGAATCGGTGCGCACGCGGGACGACTACGGCCGACATACGTTTGGCCAAAGCGCCTTGTTGGCTCGCCGCCTGGTCGAACGGGGCGTCACCTTCGCCACAGTCAACTGCGTGCCCTGGGACCACCACGGCTCGGCCAATCGACTAAAGACGGAAGAGGGCGGCAAGCTGCTGATTCCGCCGCTTGATCAAGCCATCGCGGCTTTGATTCGCGATCTGATCGACCGAGGCATGTACGAGAAGACGCTGATTGTCGCTATGGGCGAATTCGGGCGCACGCCTCGGATTAATAAGTACGCTGGCCGCGATCATTGGGGCCGCACCTTCAGCGTCCTCATGGGGTCGGGCGGCATGCGGATGGGCCAAGTCGTTGGTCGCTCCAACTCGCGAGGCGAAAGCGTTGTAGAGCGATCGTTGACTCCGCAAGACGTCGCCGCCACGATCTACCATCACCTTGGCATCAACGCTCGCAACGTCACTTTTCCCGACCGCCTTGATCGAGCCATGTACCTGCTCGACACGGGCCAGCCGATTCGCGAGCTTGTCGGCTAGCGACGCCTGCTCCTGACGCCGGTCAGAGGTTCCCAGTTTCAGCCATGAAGATGCAGCCGGCGTTGTCATGCTCTTTCTGACGCTCGGCCGACATGTGTTCAACGGCCGTCGTGAGCACCAATCGCAGACGGCCTTTGAACTCGACCAACTGGGGACAAGTGACTTGAGGCGAGCGAGGGCAACGCCATTCGGTTTCGATCTCTCCGCTGGCCAGGTTGTATTGCCGAGCGACTCCGTAGGGTGCGTCCTGTGGGTTGTAGAACGCGATGATCAGGCTTTCGCCGTCGGGGGTCTCGATCATCCCATCGGGAAACATCGACTCGGCCGTCAAGTCGAGCACCGTTTCAGCTAGGCCCAGCTTTCCCGCGTCGACATCGAGCGAATAGCGAACGACTTTTTGGGTCGGCGTGTCGATATCGAGCAGCGTCCAGCCGTCCTCGGTCGCTCGAATTACTTTCCCATTGGAGCAGGTTTGATCGTCACGGAGACGAATCGTCGCTTGATCCGAGGACCGCCAGAGGTAGAGCCCCGCTTTCTTTTCAGCGAACTTGAGGTCCTTGCACCCGAACACGTAGCCCTCAGCGAAGGCGACGCCATCGTTGATAATCGTGCCCTCCACGTCGGCGTCGACCTCATCTGAGAGAACCTGGCTTTCGCCGGTCGCCAGATTGACGCGTTGCAGATGGCGTTCCAGACCGACCACAAAAACATCGGGCTCGTCGGCGGGAAAGGCAAACCCAGGACGACCGGTCAAAGGGACGCTTCGATTTCGCCCGTCGTCTAGCGATAGCACGTTGATCGAGCCGATGGGTGAATCGCCTCCGTGTTGAATCGCCACCCAACTAACGATCCCAGGACCCAAAGGGTACGGCCCTTCCGGCAAGAACCGCAATTGATCGAGGTCAGGTCGAAAAAGAACCTCAGCTTCGATAGTCTTCATGACAAGTCCTCTTCATCGCCCTTGGCTAAGGTAAATCGAATCACAGCGTTCCAAGGCAACAGGCCCTATTGCCCTTCGGGCGACTTCCATTTGTCGATGGTTGGTTCGCCTTGCAGGTATCCGAGGTCGACGAGAAACCGGTCCATCTCGCCAACGGTGAGCAGGAAATGTTGGTTGCTCTTCGAGCGATTGAAGAACCCGTGGGGTTGGTTCTTGTAGACGTGCAGGTCGCATCGCGACCCGACTGCTTCCATTTTTTCTTGATACGTCTTCGCTGTTGAAACGGGCACCAGTTTGTCTTTGTCGCCGAGGAACACGATCGTGGGCGGCGCGCCTTTGCGAATGTTGTGCATCGGCGAGATTTCTTGGTAGCGGTCTTTAACTCGCGAGTAGCCGTATCCGCTCGGGCCGTTGTCGTACACGGGGTTAAACAGTGCGAGCGCATTCGGTTTGGAGCTGACAGCGGGGTCTTCCTTTGGCTCGTCTAGGCCTGGCACGTTTCCCGTTGCAGCGGCCACATGGCCTCCGGCTGAGCCGCCGCCAGCAGCGATGCGATTGGGGTCGATCCCCAGTCGCGAGGCGCTCTCTCGCAGCCAACGCACGGCGGATTTTCCATCGCTGACGCACTCAAATGGCGTTGTTTTGTGCCGCGATGCGACTCGGTAGTCGGCCACGGCCGCCACCATGCCGCGTGACGCAAGGTATTGTGAATGCTCGGCGAACTGCTTTGGGCTGCCGCCGTTCCAGCCGCCTCCAAAGAAGAAAACGATAGCCGGCGTGCGATCGGTTGACTTGTGTTCGGCGGGAAAGAAGAGGTACAAGTAGAGCTCGACGTCGCCGACCTTCTTGAATACTGTTGGCTTGGCGCCTTTGAACTTGAGAGGCGCGGCCGATCGCTTTTGCTGCCCAAACGCTGTTGATGCTGATGCCGTCAGCAGCAACGCGAAGCAGAGAATAGCCTGGCCGCACAAGCGGTTCGTTCGTCGATCCAACATCAGAATTCCTCGGCGGTATGGAGTAGAGAGGTGAACGCGAAAGCGTCAACATCCCACGATTATAGAACGGTCCTGAGCCGCTGTCTCCGCCTCCGTTGTCCCGCCTGCGGCAAGGGGCGGTTTTTGAAGGGTTGGTGGCGAGCCCACGATTGTTGCAGCGATTGCGGCTATGACTTTGTTCGCGAGCCTGGATTCTACCTCGGCTCGATCTACGTCAATTACGGCCTCACCGTAGCCCTGGTGCTGGCTGTTTGCATGCCGATGTTACTCTCGGGCGCGTCCTATCTGCGGCTGCTGCCCCCGGCAATCCTGTTCAGTGTCGGTTTCCCGGTCTGTTTTCACCGCTATGCGCGATCGATATGGCTCGGACTCGATTATTGCTGGGACGGTTTTCACCCCGTAGATAACCCGAACGCCGATGCTTCGCATGACTCGGCTGATGGCGTTGGCGCTAGCCAATCCGGCGCCGACGCGTGCTCGGACAACGAGACAATCGGCATTTGCCCCTTCTGCCATCACCACGGACGCTACGAGAAATCGAAACTCGGCAGCTGGGTCGAGTGCAAGAAATGTCGTCAACAGATCCTGCTCACGACACCAGCGCCCAGTGGCTGAATAGTCGCCCGTCGCGGTTGGCGGCAACCGGCAGCCTGTGATCAGTCTTCCATCGAAAGTCCGCCTGGGGCGAGCCCGAGTGGGGAACGTGGTAACATGAAGGCAATGCCTGTCGCGGAATCTCGGTCGCGTTATTTCTGGGGCGTTATTTCTGGGGCGAGCGCGAAGCTTGTCGAAGCCGTCCACCAATGGCACAGCAAATCGGGAAAAGCAAATGGTCTATCGATTGATATCGTTGGTCGTCGTCGCCGTCGTCGTCGTTTGCCTGCAGCGTTCGCTCGCCCAAGCCGATGGCGGCGTCATACCTCCCGAGACGCCGGCGGGAATTCGGAGTTATCCGCCCGAAATGCCTGGTGCGGAAGTGCAGGTTTACAAGCGGGCCGGGGACGTGGCTTTGAACGCGTACGTTTTCAACCCGGTCGGCCACGCGCCCGGCGACAAACGCCCGGCAGTGGTCTTCTTTTTCGGGGGCGGTTGGAGAGCCGGAACGCCTGGTCAGTTCTACGCCCACTGTCGATACTTGGCCAAGCGCGGCTTGGTGGCGATGACCATGGACTACCGAGTCCTCAATCGGCATGGCGTACCGGCATCGGTCTGCGTAAGCGACGCCAAGTCGGCTATCCGTTGGGTGCGAACGAACGCGAAGCGCCTTGGCGTTGATCCGAATCGCATCGTCGCTTCAGGCGGTTCCGCCGGCGGGCACCTGGCTGCGGCAACCGCGTTAGTTCCGAATCTTGATGAGCCCGCTGAAGACCACGATGTAGCGTCGACTCCGAATGCACTGGTGCTCTTCAATCCCGCTGTGCAACTCGCTCCGTTCGCCGATCTGAAACCATTTGACGAGACCAAGCTGGCCGACATAAACGAGCGAGCTGGCGGCGACGCTGTCGCGATTTCTCCAATCCACCATGTTCGCAAGGGTCTGCCGCCGACCATCATCTTTCACGGAACAAGCGACCAAGTGGTGCCGCATGTCACGGTCGAGCGATTCACGAAGGAAATGACGAAGGCCGGAAATCGCTGTCAACTGATTTCCTTCGAAGGCCAACGTCATGGGTTCTTCAATCCAGGTCGCGGCGGAGCGAAGAAGAGCAAATCTGCAGCCGTCGCCAACTATCGAGAGACGATGAGACATTGCGATCAATTTCTTATCTCGCTTAGGTACCTCTCACCGCGACCTTCTTCCGAGGTTCCCGATTCCATCGAAAGCAAGCTCGACGTCGTCTACGCGCGCAACGGCGATCGCGCCATGCGGATGGACCTGTTCTACCCCAAGAGGCGGAGCCAAGAGCTCTTGCCGGCGATTCTGGTTGTGCATGGTGGAGGATGGCTAAATGGTGACAAGGAGAAGTTTCGGCCGCTAGCGATTGAGCTGGCGTCGCGAGGTTTTGTAACCGCTGCCGTCGAGTATCGACTTGGCGGCGAAAGTCGCTTCCCCGCTGCGATTCACGATTGCAATGCAGCCGTGCGTCATTTGCGAGCCCACGCCAAGGCGCTTGGCGTCGACCCCGAACGCATCGGCGCGGTGGGCGGTTCGGCCGGCGGGCATTTGGTCGGTCTGATGGCGGCAGCGGCCCAGGTCGAGTCGCTGCAGGGCGAAGGCGGCAATCAAGACTACTCATCGCGACTGCAGTCGGCCATCGTGTTGGCTGGTCCGCTGGAACTGGCGGCCGGGCCGGTTGCCGATCGATCTCGCCAGGAACCTCAAAAATCAAACGCCAACAAGTGGTTCGGGAAGACGGTCGATGAGGCGCCTGAGCTGTACAAGTTGGCCTCCGCCACAACTCATCTCAGTGAGCAATGTCCGCCGATCTTGTTCATGGCTGGCGAGTTTGACAAGCCTGAGCGGAATCTCGAGACGCGGCGGAAGCTGATGAGCTTGGGCGTTGAGACGGGGATCGTCGTCGTCCGCGGCGGCAAGCACGGCTGCTGGAACCGCCACCCGTTTTTTCTACCTATGATCGACGAGATGCATCTATTCTTCGGGCGAACGCTGCCCTGATCGATTGGAAGCGTTTGAGCTGGCCGCTTTTGAGCCGACCCCGAGTGATGTAGGGCAGCTGATTCTTCGGGAATTGGCGGCATTCTTGCTTGTACCGGCTCTGTTTATTGCCGAAGATGGCGGTTCACCGCAGCGGTGCGCGTGAGTTGGTTCGCGCAATTATCATGGATCTTGTCCGCCGGCGTGTTTTGCCAGGCTGTCGGCATCCCATACTGGTTCACCCAGACCCCACTCCCTCCTAGGTCTTCCCATGTCATTCGCCACAAAGACAATCGCCATTGCGCTTGGTCTCCTACTTGTCCAAGCGAGCTCTCAGATCGACGCCAAGGCGGAGGCCCCCGCCGCGGTCGCTCCAGCCTTGACCCTCAACCAGGACAAGAACAAGTCAGAAAAGAGCTCGCAGGCAAAAGGCAAGACAAAAGCCGCATACGAAACGACGAAACGGAAGGCGGATGAAAAGAAACTGCTGGACAACGCCGAGAAGAAGCGACAATACGCGGCCGCCAAACTGCGAATGACCGACGCCCTCCGTCAGAAGAAAGAATTCGAATTGAAGCAGTCGTCAAAGAGACTGCAAGACCAATCCGCCAAAACTCGCACGCTCTCAGACGCCCAAGCGCGTGAATTCGCCTCCGCGCTCAGCAGAGAACGACAGGCTCGAGCTCGAGCGGAAGATCAGCTCAGACAGATGCAGCAAGAAGTCCAGCAAGTGAAAGCGGCCCTTGAACGCCGACTTCGCGACGCCCAAGTCGCCGAAGCCAGGGCAGTTGAAACAGCCCAGGCGGCAGAGCGAAGAGCACACGAAGCGGCTGCCAGCGCAAGAAGAAACGAATCTGGCGGTTCCGAGCGACAACGGCATGAGAATTTGATGCGAGGCTTGGACTCGCGCATCCGGGAACTTGTCAAAGCAGCTGTCCGTGAACAACTGCAGGACAGGACTCAGCAGTACAAGACTCAGCAGTACAAGGCTCTGCAAGACAGGACTCAGCAAGACAAGACTCAGCAGTATAGGACTCAGCAAGATCGTCAACCGCGACCGCGAGAGTCCAGTCAAAGATACCAACAATCGCCCTACGCCCGCGGCAATAACAACGATCGCAACCGAAGCGACCACAACCAAAGCACTCGCATCATGCGAGCTCGCGTAGGTAGCCGTGACGGCGCGCAGAACAAGGAGGAGCAGCGGAGTGTTCGTGTCGAGAAAGGGGACGACGGAGTCCGCGTCATCGTGATCGAAAAAAGCGATGGCGGTGAGCGAACATCACAGTATCACGCTGGCAGCCTAGACCAACTTCGCAAGTCCCATCCCCAAGCCATTCAACTGTTGCGACAATTCCAGGTCCAGGGTGTCCCGCAACTGAAGGCAACAGGCGAGACGAAGCCCGCCATCAAGGCTCGATTGCGAAAGGCGCCGGCCCGACCCTCGGGAAAAGGTCCGACAACCTATCGTCTCCAACTGCATTCGCCGGACAAGGACAGCTCGAAGAAGCCTCAGCGAATCGAACTCAAGGTGGACGCTGAGGGGACTTCGGCGGCTGCCCCCCGCGTCATTCGAAAACCAAACGTCCCCCCGAAGCCTCGTCAAATCGAACTCAAGGTCGAAGCCCAAGGGAGGTCGGCTGCTCCCCGCGTCATTCGGCAGCAAACCACGAAGCCTCAGCAAATCGAACTCAAGGTCGAAGTCGAAACGGATGGAACGCAGAAAGCACTGGATCCCGCCGCCATACGGAAGCGAATCCTCCAGTCGTTCAACAGCCGCTCCTCGGCCAGCGACGCGGCGAAAATCAAGCTTCGCGCGGCTCCAAGAAAAGCGAGCGACGGGGCAAGCAACAAGCCGGCCGCGAAACCTCGAATCCGAGTCGACGCGAGGTCAGCGCCCAAACCAACATCGCCCAAACCGACAGCGGCATCGGCCGGCGACCGGTTCATCCCGCACGCCGCCACCAGCCGCAAGGTCGTCAATCGCAAAGTCGAGTCTCAGAGCAAGACCAAGATCCGGGAATTCCGTCGCCAAATGCTAAAAAGACAACTCGAGTCGTTGAAGAATGGCCAAGACGATTCGACCAAGAAACTGATCGACAACTTGATCGAGCAACTCGACTAAGCGATGCCCAAAAACGAATGCGCGGTTTGCGACGAGTTGGCTGTGCAATCCTCCCTAACCGCTATTTTCGCAAAGCGGAAGGCGCACGCCTTGCTCCAACCGTCTTAGCATCGTTCGAGACCCAGCATCGCGCATTCCAGCCCATGAAAACCTCCCTAGTTCGGCAAGTTTCCAGTTGGCGCAACCGGCTGCTGTCCCTAGTTGCTGCGGTCCTCTGCGGAGGATTGCTGTGCGCGGGTTCGTCAGGCGGAAACGCGTGTCGCGCGGAGGAATCGGCCGGCGGCGACTGGCCGACGTACATGCACGACGCCGCCCGAAGCGGTGTGACTCGGCAATCTCTTGTCACGCCTCTGCGACTGCGCTGGGCCTATCACACGCGGAGAAAGCCGGAGCCAGCTTGGCCGCTTCCGGCCAAACAAGATTTCTGGCACGGCAAGAAGGACCTCCGTCCGCGAGCTGGGTTTGATCGCGCGTTTCATCTTGTGTCGGATGGCCAGCGTCTCTATTTCGGCTCGTCGGCAGATGATCAGGTCCGCGCGATTGACCTCCGCAATGGGCAAGTCATCTGGTCGTTTTTTACCGAAGGACCCGTTCGTCTGGCGCCCACCGTTGCGGACAACCGAGTCTACTTTGGCTCGGACGACGGTTACGTCTATTGTCTCGACGCGAAAACAGGCGAAGAGTTTTGGCGTTTCGACGCGGGCGAAAATCAACGCGTCATTCCTGGCAACGGACGATTGATTTCGACTCATCCCGTTCGCACCGGCGTACTTCTTCGCGACGGCGTTGTCCGGTTTGCTGCAGGGATTTTTCCAGCTCAGGGCGCCCATCAATTCGCGGTCAACGCCAAAGATGGCAAGCAACTGGCCAAAGGCAAGCTGGCCTTCTCGCCGCAAGGCTACATGAAGCTGCACAACGGTTCGCTCCAGGTCGCCCAGGGCCGCTCACCCCAGAAACAGATCGTTCAGTTGCCTCCCGCAGCCGTCGAGAAAGAAACTCGCCAGCCGGCGGCCCCGAGCTCGGCTGACTTCCGACACGCTTCGATTCGCGCGGGCGATGTCGATTTTCGTGGAGGAGACGGTTTGGTCGCAGCTTTCGCAAACAGCGACAGCAAGCCTGTTTGGAAGGCCGCGGTCGAGGGACAAGCCCATTCTCTGGCCGTCGCCGGCAACTGCTTGCTCGTCAGTACGGACCAGGGCGCGATCTATTGCTTCCAGTCTGATTCCGCCGAAACCAAGCCGCCGAAAACGCCGTTGTTGATCGACGCGAGACGGCCCGCGAGCAAGCAGTTGCCGGCGACGGCCAGAGAATGGGCTTGGACCGACACGGCTGAGCAGACGAGATTTGAACGACTGGCCCGACAGATTGGCGGCCAATTAAGAACTCCGGCGGGCTACTGCCTCCTGCTAGGCGGAGATGCCAAGCTTGCCTATTCGCTTGCCAAAGCCACGCCGCTGCGAATCGTGTGCCTGCAGTCTAGCGCGAGTCAGGCCGAACGCATGCGCCGCCAACTAGATCTCGCGGGCGTCTACGGCTCAGTGGTGGTTCGAGTCGCAAGCGGCGATCGACTTCCCTTCGCGACGCGCCTGTTCAACTTGATCATCCACGCCTCGCCCCACCCCGCGTGGCCAGTTGCAGACGTTGCAAAGCTGATTCGGCCGGCCGGCGGCCTGGCAATCGATATCGATGCTCGCGCGAGCTCGCCGTCCGCAAGGGAAAAGCGACTCGCCCAATGGCAGTCGAAGATGAAGCAGGCGTTGGCCGTCGTATCGCCTGGCGACGGGAACACTTTGATGACGATTCTGAAACGGAATCCGCTTGAAGGCGCCGGCCAGTGGACCCACATGTACGGCGACGCCTCTAACACCGCGTGCAGCAACGATCACTATTTGCGAGGCGAGTTGGAACTGCAGTGGTTTGGCCCTCCAGGGCCTCGCGAGATGGTCGATCGTCATCATCGCGCGACGCCGCCGCTCTACAGCGACGGGCGTCTGTTTGTGCCTGGGAATGAAACTGTCTACGGAGTCGACGCCTACAACGGCGCAGTGCTGTGGCAGACCGATGTGGCCAATTTCCGCCGAGTCGGCGCGCCTCGGGACGGAGGCAACCTGGCTGCCACGCCTGACACGCTGTACGCGGTCGCTAAGGATCGTTGCTATGGATTGTCGGCTCGGGACGGCTCGCAGACCATTTCCTTCACGACGCCGCGAGCAGCCGATTCAAAGCCGCGAGATTGGGGATTCGTCGCAGCGCTTGGCGACGTTCTTCTCGGCTCGACGACCCAACCGGGCGCGTCGCGAAGTGATCACAACCGGGGGCAAATAGCCGGCGCCTATTACGACTTCGTGCCTGTCGTTGTCAGCGATAGTATTTTTCAGCTTGACCGTCACTCCGGCGAGAAGCGTTGGCGGTATGCTGCCCGAGGCGCTATCTTGAATCCGACGATCTCGATCGGACCTAAGCATCTCTTCTTCGTCGAGAGCCGCAACGCGGAAACGCTCGACGCGCGGCAGGGCGGCCGTTCGCTGCTAAAACCATTCTTCCAAGACGGTTCGGATCTCGTTGCGCTTCACCGAGACACCGGCGAACTGGCTTGGAGACGCAGCGTCGATTTCTCCAAGATCCAACACCATTTGTATCTTGCCTACGCCAAGGGGAAACTGGTCTCCGTTGGTACGCGAAACGAGAAGACTGGAAACGCGAATACCGTGCGCTACGACGTTGCCGTCTTTAGCGCTCGCGATGGCGAGCCGATCTGGGCCAAGTCGCAAGATCAGGGCCAATCGGCTGGCGGGAGCCATGGCGAACAGGATCACCACCCCGCCATCGTCGGCGATCTGATTCTGCAAGAACCCTACGCCTACGATCTACAAACGGGAGAACGCCGCAAGGACTGGCGATTCGCTCGAAGGGGCCACGGTTGCGGCACGGTTTCCGCGTCCGCGTCAGCCTTCTTCTTTCGAGCTGGCAATCCCACGATGTGCGATTTGACCACGGGGAAGAACACACGGATCAACGCGGTCAGCCGACCCGGATGTTGGATTAACATCATCCCTGCAGGTGGTCTGTTGCTGATCCCCGAAGCCAGCAGCGGTTGCACCTGCAACTTCCCAATCCAGAGTTCGATGGCCTTTGCACCGGTGGAAAAAAATTGACTACGACAGCAAGAATAGCTCGGCGCGACTCGTCAGCGCGCGGCGACAGGAATCGAATGAATCGAGCATGCCGCGTCGCGTCGAGCATGCTGTTGTTGCTGTTCACGGCGAGCGTGTCGCTGGCGAACGACATAGATTTCTCTCGTGACATTCAGCCCATCCTGGCCGACAGGTGCTTTCATTGCCACGGGCCCGACGCTTCTAATCGGGAAGCTGACTTGCGGCTCGACGACGAGGCATCCGCTAAGTCGGAACGCGAGGGAAAGTTCGTCATCCAGGCAGGCAACCCCAAGGCCAGCGAATTGGTGCACCGGGTCTTTAGTGACGATGAGGATCTCGTCATGCCGCCGGCGGATTCGGATCGCCATCTTAGCGAGCAGGAGAAAGAGACCCTCAAGTTATGGATTCAGCAGGGCGCTGAATGGCGTCGCCATTGGGCTTTTGATCAACCGGCTCGCCCAACGCCGCCCACGATTCCCGACGATACTTGGTCGCACAATAACATTGACCGATTTCTGCTCGCCAACATGACGGCCAAGGGTTGGCGACCGTCGCTTCAAGCGACCAAGAGCGAGTTGATTCGCCGAGTTTCGCTCGACCTGACCGGACTGCCGCCCACACTAGATGAGCTCGATGCGTTTCTTGCGGACAAAGGCGAACAGGCATTTGAGCGCGTTGTCGATCGCCTGTTCAAGTCGCCTCGTTATGGCGAGCACATGGCCCGCGCGTGGCTCGACGCTGCTCGTTACGCCGATACGGATGGCTATCAGAATGACGGTCCGCGTTCCATGTGGCGTTGGAGAGATTGGGTGATTGACGCCTATAACCAAGGCATGCCCTTCGACCAATTCACGATTGAGCAACTGGCTGGCGACTTGGTGCCCAACCCAACGATGGAGCAACGCCTGGCTACCGGTTTCAATCGAAACCATCGATACAATTCTGAAGCCGGCATCGTGCTCGAAGAGTTTCTTTTGGAAAACGCCATTGATCGCGTCAACACGACAGCGACCGTGTGGATGGGCCTCACGATGGGTTGTGCCCGCTGTCATGATCACAAGTACGATCCGTTCAACCAACAAGAGTACTATCAGCTGATCTCGTTTTTCGACAACGTTTCAGAGTCGGGAAGAGCAGTCAAGTTTGGCAATTCCGAGCCTTGGGTGCTGGCCCCTACGAAGCCCCAGCAGATCCGCTTGACGGAACTGGATGCCGACCTGCAGGCCGCCAACGCCAACATGCATGACAAGCTGAGTGCACTCGATCGACAGATCGCTGATTGGTCCAGGACGATTTCGGATGAGGAGCAAGCGAAGCAGAATCAGCTGGCGCCGTCGATCTCGACCGGGTTAGCGCATCGTTATCGGTTCGATCAAGCGGATCCTCGTGTGGGGGATCGCAAACAGCCCGCCGTCTTCGCTCCTGGGCTGAAGGGGAAGGCGTTGCAGTCCGACGGCAAGTCGGCGACGACGCTCAAGGACTCGATGTCGTTGTCTTGCCAAAGCCGTTTTTCGATTTCCTTCTGGCTGTATATCGACGAGGCGAAAGACGGCGTCGTGCTTTCGCAGCAGGCCAGCAACACCCGACGCCCCGGACTGAGTGTTGAACTGGCCGATGGTCGGCTTCAGTTCTACTTGATCACGCGCTGGATCTCGGGTGTAGGAGCTGTCCAGACGAAGGCCCAGCTGCCAAATCAAACTTGGGTCCACATGGTCCTAACAAACGACGGAACTCAAAGCGCAACGGGCATGCAAATCGCCATCAATGGCGAGCCGGCGGCGACTGACATTCTCTACAACACGAACAGCAACACCGGAGGCGCGGGCAAGGGGGCCTCGCTTCGATTCGGCAAGGGCGTGCATGGCCAAGCGTTTCGGGGCCGTATTGATGATCTCCGATTCTATTCGCGAACCCTCTACGCGGACGAAGTTCAGCAAGTTGCCCAGGACCACGATGTCGAGAAGTTGGCCGCTCGATGGATTGGCTTGACCGACGGCCAACGCGACACGGTTCGCCGTTGGTTCTGGGAGCACCAAGCCTCGCCCGATTTGAATCGACTTTGGCGGGCGCGAGAGAAGAGTCGATCGGCGCGACGCAAGTTTCGCGACTCGCTGCCGACGAGCATGGTGATGGCCGAACTTGAGCCCCGTCGTCCGACCTATGTTCGAGAACGAGGCGAATACTTGCGCCGCAAGCAAGCGGTGCAACCTGCGACTCCGACCTCGCTCGGCGATTTGGGCCCGCTCCCCCGCAATCGTTTGGGCTTCGCCAAGTGGCTGGTGAGCGGCAAACATCCGCTGACGGCTCGTGTCGCTGTGAATCGATACTGGCAACAGTTTTTTGCAGGCGGGCTGGTTGGAACCGCTGAGGACTTTGGCGTGCAGGGCGAAGCGCCAAGCCACCCAGCGCTGCTCGATTGGTTGGCGACGGAATTCGTAAGAACCGGTTGGAATATCAAGGAAACTCAGAAGCAGATCGTGATGAGTGCGGCCTACCAGCAGTCGTCTCGAACGGACAAAGCAGGGATCGAGCGGGATCCGGCGAACACTTGGTTGACTCGCGGGCCTCGGCAGCGACTTTCGGCCCATGAACTGCGCGATCAGGCGTTGTACCTTGGCGGTTTGCTCGTAGAACAACGCGGAGGCCCGTCGGTGAGCCCTTATCAGCCCGCAAACCTCTGGCGCGAAATGAGCAACATGTCGTATCGCCAGTCCAAGGGTGACGATCTCTATCGGCGAAGTCTCTACACGATCTGGAAACGCACCGTGGCGCCGCCCAGCTTGACCGTCCTAGATGCGGCGGATCGAGAGAGCTGCATCGTCCAGCCGAGGCGAACAAATACGCCCCTGCAAGCTCTAACCTTGATGAATGAGACCGCCTTTGTCGAATCAGCTCGCGCCCTCGGCGAACAAATGCTGATCAGAGGCGGAGACGATCCCATCGGCTTCGGCTTCAGAACGCTCACTGCCCGGATGCCCACAACGGCGGAACGAGCCATCTTGGAGTCGGCGCGTGAGGACGCGCGGCGAGCGTTTGAAGAAGACGCGAAGGCCGCTCGCCAGTTGATTGGAATTGGGGCGTCAAAGCCAGACCCAAAACTGGACCCGGTCCGTTTGGCCGTGCAAACTGTCCTCGCCAACCTAATGTTCAACCTGGATGAAGTCGTCAGCAAACAATAGTCGCGAGGCCCGCGTGTCCCCTCTCAAACGCCATTTGCAACTTTCGCGAAGCGAAGACTGATGTTACCCAACGAAATAGCAATGCAAACTGACAAAGATAACCAGCCAGTCAATACCGGCCGGCTAGGACTGGACAGACGCCGCTTCTTGCAGTCCGCCGGCGGAGGAGTCGCCGCGGCCGCCTTGGCGACGCTATTCAACGCGGACTCGGCGCACGGATCGGAATCGAAGCCTCATTTCGCCCCCAGAGCAAAGCGAGTGATCTACCTGTTCCAGTCAGGCGGACCTCCGCAAATGGACTTGTATGACTACAAGCCTCACTTGGACAAGGTCCACAGCCAGGAGGTGCCGGAGTCGGTCTTCAACGGGCAACGACTCACTGGCATGACAGCCGGGCAAAGTTCGTTTCCCGTGGCGAGATCGATATTTCCATTCAAACAATTCGGCGAATCCGGAGCGTGGATGAACGCGGAGTTGCTCCCGCACCTTTCCAAGGCGGTTGACGAGATGTGTTTCGTTCGATCGATTCACACCGAAGCGATCAACCATGACCCAGCAATTACTTTCTTCCAGACAGGTTTTCAGATAGCGGGACGCCCAAGCGTCGGCGCCTGGCTCGATTATGGCCTGGGCAGCGAAAACGCAAACCTTCCGGCATTCGTCGCCATGACCTCCAATCGCGGCGGCCAACCACTCTACGATCGGCTCTGGGGTTCTGGTTTCTTACCGTCTCAACATCAAGGCGTGCTGTTTCGTTCAGGTCGCGACCCCGTTCTGTATTTGAACAATCCGGCCGGAATGAGTAGCCAACTGCGTCGGCGCATGCTCGACAAGATGGCCCAACTCAATCGAACCAATTTCGAAAGATACGGCGACCCCGAAATCAATGCGAGAATTGCCCAGTACGAAATGGCCTACCGGATGCAGACTTCTGTTCCCGAGCTGACCGACGTGAGCGACGAACCGGCGCAAACGTTCAAGCTGTACGGTGAGGATGCAAAGAAGCCCGGCACCTATGCTTACAATTGCCTGCTTGCCCGACGTCTCTCTGAGCGAGGCGTTCGCTTTGTGCAGTTGTTCCACCGCGGCTGGGACACGCACAGTGGGCTGAAGAAACAGCTCACCGATCGATGTCGCGAAACCGATCAGGCCTCAGCCGCCCTGATTCTCGATCTCAAGCAACGCAATCTGCTTGACGAGACATTGGTCGTTTGGGGGGGTGAGTTTGGGCGGACGGTCTATTGCCAGGGCGAATTGAGCGCCGGCGGTTACGGGCGCGATCACCATCCGCGATGCTTGACGATGTGGATGGCCGGCGGCGGCGCCAAGCCGGGAATCACCTACGGCGAAACGGACGACTTCAGTTACAACATTGTCAGCGATCCAGTCAGTGTTCATGATTTTCACGCCACCATGTTGCACCTGCTCGGCCTCGACCACAAACGACTCACCTACCGCTTCCAAGGCCGCCACTACCGCGTGACCGATGTGCACGGAAACGTCGTGCCAGGCATTATCGACAATTCGGTCGGTTGACGCGACTTCGTCCGGCTACCAGGAAGTCGGCTCCGTTTAGTCTGAACTTCGCCGCTTCACTCGATGCTGATGGCGAGAAAACCGGTGATGCGCCGACGGCTTCTTCCTCGACAACGGGTTAGATAGAACTTTGGAAGACGCGCCCACTCGAAGGTCCCACTACAGTCGGAAACACCAAATGAGCAACAGAAACGACCAACGCACTGTACGACAATCCTGGGCCCTGGGATTGATGAGCATCGCGATTGCGATGGGCTTCCATTCTCTGTCCGAGGCAGCGGAGCAAGCGAAGAAGGCGCGAGCGCCGAACATGATTGTGATTCTGGTCGATGACTTGCGCTGGGACGATCTGGGGTGCAGCGGGCATCCGTTTGTTCGCACTCCCAACATCGACCGCATTGCCCGCGAGGGTGCGCGGTTTCGAAATGCCTTCTGCACTACGCCACTCTGCTCGCCTGTCCGAGCGAGTTTGCTCACCGGACTCTACACCCGTCATCATGGCATTCTCGACAACACCAACCGCAGCGAGGCTAGTCACCAACTGAAGACGTTTCCTCAAGTGCTGCAGCGAACTGGTTACGAGACCGCCTACGTTGGCAAGTGGCACATGGGCAACGATGACACGGCTCGTCCCGGTTTCGACCATTGGGTTGGAGTGAAAGGACAAGGCACCTCGTTTGACCCGGTTCTCAATGTGGATGGTCGCCGAGTCACATTCAGCGGCCACACGACCGATGTGCTTAACGAAAAGGCTGTTGCTTTCCTGCGGCGAAAACGGGACCGGCCGTTTTGTCTCTACCTCGCCCATAAAGCGCTGCACCCCGAGTTGGTGCAGTATGACGATGGCAGCATTTCGGACCCCAGCGCTGCCAGATTCATGCCGGCAAAGCGACACGCCAAGCTATACGCTGACGATGCCGTCCCCAGGCGTCTGAATGTGAACGATTCACTTGAAGACAAGCCCGCGCTGCAACGCAAGATTGCGGATCTGCCGCCGCTGAGTCGGGCGACCGCGACCTCGGACGAAACCGTGCGAGACCGATTGCGAATGCTGGCTGCGGTCGATGACGGCGTCGGGCAACTATTCTCAGCATTGAAGGAGTTGGGGCAACTAGACAACACGGTGTTGGTTCTGTTGAGCGATCATGGCTACTGGTACGGCGAGCATGGGCTGAGCGTCGAGCGGCGGTTGGCGTACGACGAGGCGCTGCGGATCCCGCTGCTTGTCCGCTACCCCCCGCTGGTTCCAGCTGGAAACACGGTCGACGAGATTGCGCTGAGCATCGACCTTGCGCCGACGTTGCTCGAATTGGCGAACGCAAAGGCGAAAGATCCAATGGACGGACGCAGTTTGGCGCCGTTGTTGAGGGCCGAGCATCCCCGGGATTGGCGCTCGGCGTTTCTTGTCGAGTACAACACGGACACGGTCTTTCCGCGAGTCTTCAACATGGGCTACAAAGCCATCCGCACGCCCCGCTGGAAGTACATCAAGTTCAATAGGCTCGACGGAATGGACGAACTCTACGACCTGAGGGCCGACCCGTATGAGCTCAATAACCTAGTTCGCGACCCGATGTCGCAGGCCGTGCTGCGGGAATTGAAGACGGAACTGCGCGGGCTGCTCAAAAAGGTCCCTGAGAAGAGTCCCTGAGAAGAGTCCCT